>JAKJCD010000030.1:5107-5476 GCA_022706625.1 Bacillota bacterium
CCCGCCATTCTATCCGCACGGGAGGTGGACATATGGATAAGAAGGAATTGCTAAGGCAGATCCCCAAAATCGATGAGGTGCTGAAAGATCAGCGCCTGTTTGCGTTTTTTGAGGATACGGCAAGAGAGCTGATAGTAGAATCCGCTCGAGAGATCATAGACTCTGTGAGAGAACAGATACTTAGCCATGAAGAGGGAGAAATACCCGGGATCGATATGGACGCCATCATAGACCATATCGCAGAAAAGGTAAGAAGCAAGAGACGGAAGAGCCTGCGGCCGCTGATCAATGCGACCGGCACTATCCTTCATACAAACCTGGGCAGGGCCAGGCTGTCCCTGGAATGCAGCAGGGACATATCTGAGGCGG
>JAKJCD010000030.1:5486-14544 GCA_022706625.1 Bacillota bacterium
ACTCAACATTGGAGTATGACCTTAAGAAGGGAACAAGAGGTTCCCGCCACGATCATATAGAAAGACTTATAGCAAAGATCGTCGGGGCCGAAGGGGCAATGGTGGTAAACAACAACGCTTCCGCCGTGCTTTTATGCCTTGCAGCGCTGGCAAAGGGCAAAGAAGTCATAGTATCCCGGGGAGAGCTTGTGGAGATCGGCGGATCCTTCCGCATACCGGAGATAATGGAACTTGGCGGTGCGTATTTACGAGAAGTGGGAACTACAAATAAAACAAAATATGATGATTATCGAAATGCGATAGATATGGAAAAGACAGGTATCCTCCTGAAAGTGCACACCAGTAATTATAAGATTATGGGATTTACAGCTGATGTGGGCCTGCAGGAACTTGTTGAGCTCGGCAGGGATTCAGGGATCCCCGTGGTCTATGATCTTGGCAGCGGGCTGATGATTGACCTTAGAAAATACGGAATAGACGAACCCACTGTACCAGAGAGCATAAGAAGCGGTGCAGATATTGTAACTTTCAGCGGAGATAAGCTCTTAGGCGGACCTCAGGCGGGGATCATCATCGGAAGGAAGCAGTACGTAGACCTTATGAAGAAGCATCCTCTGGCCAGGGCCGTCAGGGTGGATAAGATGACTCTTGCAGCCTTGGAATACACATTTCGCCAGTATCTTGACGAGGAGAAGGCGAAAGAAACACTGCCGGTGCTTTGCATGATTACCCTTTCGCCGGAGGAGATGAGAAAAAGAGCGATCCTTCTTGCTGAACAAGTTAGAAGGGCAACGGACGCATTTGAAATAGAGGTGGTCAAATCAGAAGGACAAATCGGCGGGGGTTCAACACCGAATCAGTTTCTCCCCGGATATGCTGTTTCAGTCAGCGGAAAAGGAATTTCTCCTGATCGCATCGAACGAGATATGAGAGCCTATGAAGAGGCTGTAATAGTGCGCATAAACCAGGATCGCGTATTGATCGATATGAGGACAGTAGCCCAGGATGAAATAGATATTGTCGCCAGAGGGCTCATCGCCTGCGGAGAGAGATACAGCAAGGGGTGAGGACGGTATGCACAATGTGATCGTAGGAACGGCAGGACATGTGGATCACGGGAAAACTTGCCTGATCAAAGCACTGACGGGGGCGGAAACGGACAGATTAAAAGAAGAGAAGAAGCGGGGCATCACCATAGAATTGGGCTTTGCGGAAATGCCCAATTCTACCGGCCGGCATATCGGCATTATTGATGTACCGGGCCATGAGCGATTTGTAAGAAACATGCTGGCCGGTATCGGCGGCATCGACCTGGTGCTTTTGGTGGTCGCCGCCGACGAAGGGGTGATGCCCCAGACCGTCGAACACTTCGAGATCCTGAAAATGCTGGAGATCAAAAGGGGCATTGTGGTTATTACCAAGGCGGATCTGGCGGAGCCTGACTGGCTGGAGCTTGTTAAGGAGGATGTGAAAGCCACAGTCAGCGGCACATTCCTGGAAAAAGCCCCTATTATAGCGGTGTCTTCTTACACGGGAGAGAACATAGAGCAGCTGCGGGCATTGATCTTAGAGCAGGCAGAAAATACTGCAGGCCGCAGAGAGGATCACTCCCTGTTAAGAATCCCGGTTGACCGGGTATTTACAATGGAAGGCTTCGGCACCGTGATTACCGGCACGCTTTTGGAGGGGGCCGTCAGTGTTGGAAACGAGGTTCAGATATATCCGGGAGACAGGACCGCAAAGGTGAGAAACCTTCAGGTTCACGGCGAAATGGTCGAAACGGCCCTCGCCGGTCAGCGGACGGCTGTAAATCTTGTTAATGTGAAAAAGGATGAAATCAAGAGAGGGGATGTGATAGCCGCTAAAGACTCTCTCATGCAGACAATGATGCTGGACGTGAAAATCCGGATGTTCGATGATGCAAAGAGGACTCTGATCAACGGCAGTCGTCTGCATCTTTACTATGGTTCTGCCGAAACATTGTGCAAGGCAGTGCTTTTAGACTCGGAAACGCTCGAAAGCGGCGGAACCGGATATGCTCAGCTTCGCATGGAAGAACAAATCGCCGTGAGAAAAGGAGACCGCTTCATTATTCGTTTTTACTCTCCTGTCGAAACCATCGGCGGCGGAGTTATTTTAGATGCCAACCCCGTTAAGCACAGAAGATTTCGCATAGAGGTACTGGAGGCTTTAGCGGTAAAGGAAAAGGGAGAAGAGGACGCTGTCCTGGAGCAGATCCTTCGTGAGTCGGGAAGCTCCCTGCCGACCTTCAGAGATCTGGCTGTTAAGATTGGCAGAACAACTGAAGAGGTATCAAAGGAGGTCGGAGAGCTTACGTCAGAGGGAAAAGCTGTGTATCTTTCAGATGACACCTATATACACTCTGATTATGCAAAAAGGATCGAAGAGACTGCCCGGCAGATCCTCGCTGAATATCACGGTAAAAACCCTATTTCAGCAGGCATGCAAAAGGGAGAGTTTCGTAAAAGGCTGGCAGACAGGCTGTATCTCAGGGACGTGAAGGCCGCAGATCGGCTGCTGAGATTCCTTTTTAACTCGCATAAGCTTAAGGATTTGGGGAATTCAACAGCTTTGCCGGAGCATAGTGTGGAATATAAGCCGGAGCATTTAGACATACTGGAGCGTTTGGAAAAAAGATATATGGATGCGGGCTTTGAAATCCCGGAGCTCGATGAATGCATCGGTGGGGAAAAGGATAAAGGGCTTGCGGAACAGATCGTAGAAGCCATGGCTGAAAGCGGCAGACTCAAAAAGCTCACCTATCAATACTACATGCATATAAGCCATTTCGACGAAGCTATGAAACGGTTTTACGAGCACATGGACAAACACGGAAAGATTACTCTTGCCGAGTATCGCGATTTGCTGAATACTTCAAGAAAATATGCGGTACTGATCTTAGAGTATTTGGATGAGCAAAAAATCACTGCCATGACAGGCGATGCAAGGGTGTTGATTTAAAGGACAAGGTAGAATTATGGATTTTAAACAAATTGAAGCCTTCGTTAATGTGGTAAAATACGAAAGCTTTTCGAAAGCGGCTGATGCATCTTTTCTAACCCAGCCTACCATCAGCAGCCATATAGGCACGCTGGAAAAGGAGTTGGGTCAAAGGCTAATTAACCGAAATGGCAAGAAAGCCTTCCCGACAAAGCAAGGCCGGATCCTCTACAAATATGCAGTCAATATGCTGAACACCAGAGAGAAGGCTATTTTCTCTCTGGAGAGCTGCAAACATGAAATCGATGGTGTGCTGGAAATTCAGGCATCGTCTATTCCTGCGGGATACATTGTTCCAGGGCTGATGGCTAAATTCAGAGAAGAATATCCCCGCGTTCAATTTTACATGGAGCAGTCGGATAGCCGCAAAGTGGAGGACAATCTGCTGGAGCAGAAAGGAGAGATCGGTTTTTTAGGATATCGAGGCAATACAGCTTTGAACTACGAAAAGATTATGACAGATACCATGGTTCTGATAACACCCAACAATGACAAGTTCCGCAGCCTTACGGGGAAACCTATTTCTCCGGAATACTTTATCAGCGAACCTTTCGTGTGGAGGGAGCAAGGTTCCGCAACCCGTAAAGAATTTGAAGCTGCCATCCATTCAATGGGATACGACCCCAAGAAATTAAATATAGCAGTCAGAGTTAACAGCTTGGAGGTAATCAAACAGGCGGTCGGCAAAGGATTGGGAGTGTCGGTCGTATCCAGAATTGCCGTGGAGAGCAGTTTGTCTTGTGAACGATTCCTATCCTTTTCAATAGAAGGGATAGAAATAGACAGAGAGTTCTACCTGGTATGGAACAAAACTACTGCGCTGTCTCCTACCGCTGAAACCTTTAAAAACTTTGTCCTGAAGAGCACTCTATGAAAAAATATTATGTATTGTTTCCTAACCATATTAATGGTTTAAAGCTTAACGAAATACTCAGGCGGGAAAACTATAAGGCGACTATTGCTCCTACTCCCAGGGAACTGAGCACAAGCTGCGGTATTTCCCTTTTGATCCGCGAAGAGGATGTTGAGAACATCAGGAAGATCATGGAGAGAGAACATATTGAAACATTGGGCATAGCTTCAATCGAAAAATACCCCGCTTTGTAAAAACTGTATGTTGGAAAGATAGTATTGATAATATCAATAAAGAATTAGAAATGTATGGCAATTACCAATTTCACTCCTCGTTTTGGCTGTGATAAAATTAATTAACTAGTTTTATAACACAAATAATTTATACGAGGAGTACACTCAATGAAAGCAAAAAGTCTTGTGATCCTGGCCGGCGCAATCGTGGGGATATCAGCTATTATCCTGACCCTGTACGGAAATCCGGCAAATATGGGTTTTTGTATCGCTTGTTTTATCAGGGATACGGCCGGGGGGCTCAGAATGCATAATGCAGGAGTAGTCCAGTACATCAGGCCCGAAATCATCGGTCTGGTCCTCGGTTCATTTATCGTAGCCCTTGCGGGTAAAGAATTTTCACCAAGGGCCGGCTCTGCACCTGCTTCCCGGTTTGTTCTCGGTTTCTTCATGATGATCGGCGCCCTCATGTTCTTAGGATGCCCCCTGAGGATGATGCTTCGCATTGGCGGCGGAGACATGAATGCCATTGTTGGCTTAGTCGGCTTTACAGCAGGTATTTTAGCAGGGATCGGCTTCCTGAACAAAGGGTTTTCTTTTAAGCGTGCTTATAAAATCAGCAAAGCGGACGGTTACATATTCCCGGCAATACAGGTGGCGATGCTGGTCCTCCTTCTCGGAACACCGGCTTTACTGGCGTTCAGTGAAGAGGGTCCCGGTTCCATGCATGCACCTGTTGCTTTTGCCCTCGTCGGAGGACTTGTTGTAGGCGCTGCAGCACAGAAATCCCGATTTTGTACGGCAGGCGGAATCAGGGACGCTTTTCTCCTAAAAGATTTAACTCTGCTTATTGGTTTTATAAGTGTTATACTAGTCGTACTTATTGGCAATTTAGCCTTGGGCAGCTTTCACTTTGGTTTCGAAGGTCAACCGGTTGCTCACAGCGATGGGGTTTGGAATTTCCTGGGAATGGCTCTGGTAGGCCTTGCAGCTGTTCTGCTGGGCGGATGCCCTCTGCGCCAGCTAATCCTATCCGGTGAAGGTAATATCGACTCGGTAATCACTGTTGTCGGAATGTTGATCGGCGCCGCATTTTCACATAATTTCGGTCTTGCCTCTTCTGCACAAGGTCCTATGTTTAACGGCCAAATTGCTGTAGTCATAGGTTTTGTTGCAGTAGCTGCGATTGGTTTTTTGAACCTTCAGGGCAGACCGGAGAAAGGAGATGCCTAATATGTTAATTGATGCAAGGGGCCGTGCTTGCCCCGAACCGGTCCTAATGACTAAAAGAGCTTTGGACTCAAATTCACAAGGAATCGAAGTACTTGTGGATAATATAACCGCCAGAGAGAACATTAGGCGCTTTGCCGACAACCTGGGATATCAGATAATCGTAGATAAAAAGGGTGAAGATTACCTGTTGAAACTGTTTAAATAAGTATTTGTGAGGAAATAAATACTAATGAAATACCTGGCAACCTTCCACACTCATTTTGATGCCGTCAGGTATCAAAAATACATTAAAGGCATAGTACATGAAGCGGTTATGAAACCTGTGCCTCGAAAACTCAGCTCCTCCTGCGGGAGCTGCGTTGTCTTTGCTTCACAAACCGAAATGTCTATGGATAAAATACTCACACCGGATATAGAAAAACTTTATCGGGTAGAAGGGGACGAGTACGAGTTGCTGATAGAAAATGAATGATGCGATCAAGGAGGATGTGCGCTGATGAGTATAATGATTGATGCGAGAGGGAAGTCATGTCCGATTCCTGTAATAATGGCAAAGAAGGAAGCCGATCAGGGCGGCAGAGACTTCACCATAAGCGTAGACAATAAAACCGCTGTGGAAAACCTCAAGCGTTTCGGTAATAACGGCGGTTTTGATACTGTTGTGGTAGAAAAGTCAAGGGATGATTTTTCTGTCCGGTTCTTGAAGTCTTCAGTGGCTGAAGATAGTGCTGGAGTCGGCGGCCGCAAGGAAACCGGTGTTGTTTCCGGCGTAAAAAGTTCCTGGGCGGTTTTCATTGGCAATGAAGGAATAGGCAACGGAGATTTGGAACTGGGGACTACACTGATGAAGATGTTTTTTTTCACACTTACCCAAGGCAGCGATGTCCCTTCCTATGTGCTCTTCATGAACGAGGGGGTCAAAGTGCCTGTCGGCAGCCAACAGGCTATCGAGCACCTGAAGGTTTTGGCAGAAAGAGGAACAAAGGTCCTTGTCTGCGGCACATGTTTGAATTTCTATGGGCTTTCCGATAGCCTCAAGGTGGGCATCGTAAGCAATATGTACGATATTGCCGAGGCCATGCTGAATGTGGATAAAGTCATCACATTATAGGTACCGGCAGCCGGGTCAAATATATTGTGATTTGTTTAATCCAGGCTTTTCTTAAAGCGCAGCACTGAAATGCTCAATATTACGAAGGTGAAGATGCAAAGGGCGAAAATGTCATTTAAGAGATAACCTGCACCTATTCCTTTTAGTACGATCCCCCTGATGATATCTAAAAAATATGTCAGGGGTATCAAATACCCTAAAAAGTTAATAGCTGCCGGCATTGCTTCTCTGGGAAATATAAAGCCCGATAGAAGTATGCTGGGAAGTATGACCAACACCATGGACATCATTGCCTGCAGCTGGTTTCGCGCAAAGGTCGAGATGAGCATCCCAATAGAGAGAGAGCAGAAAACAAACAAAAATCCAAGCACCAGCAATAATAACAAATTCCCCTCTATACCGACACTGAACCAGAATACGCATAACGATAAGGCAAAGAGAAAGCTTACACATCCGATTATGATATAAGGGACCAGTTTGCCCAGTATGAGCTCAACAGGCCTCACGGGAGTAACGATGAGCTGCTCTATGGTACTGCGCTCTTTTTCCCTTACCAGCGCAAAAGCGGTAAGCATGACGGTTATGTTTTGAAGGATGAGACCCACTAAGGCCGGTATGGTAAACTTTCTGCTTTCAAGACCGGGGTTGTACCAGACTCTTACGTTTATCTCCGTACTGGGCAGGGCGGCAGCCGATACACCAAGCATTTTAAGAGAGGTTTCTTTATAGGTCCGGGAATATTGTTCCGATATTATGATGCCGCTGTTCATTGCGGTGCGCGCTGTCGTGGGATCGGTGCCGTCTATGATCAGCTGGGTTTTCGGGGACTTCCCGGTTTTAAGCTTTATCGAAAAGTCAGAGGGTATCACCAGACCGGCTTTCGCTTTGCCGCTGTCTATCAAATCGATCATTTCGCCTTCGCTGTTCACATAATAATTGACTGTGAAATAATCGGATACAATAAACTTTTCGACATAATCCCTGCTGTCCTGTGTCATGCTCTGATCGAAAACCACCGTACTTATATTGTCCACCTCGGTGGTCACAGCATAACCGAACAAAAGCATGAAAATTATAGGCATCACCAAGGGCAGCCTCAATGAAACAGGATCGCGTCTCACTTGGATGAATTCCTTTTTTATTATTGATTTGAACCGCTTTATATCGAAGAGGCTGTTATTCATTCATTACTCTCCTCATTAAGGAATTTCACCCCGGCGAATGCAGAGCTGACCTTTGTGTTTGTGATGCGCTCAACATATTTAATAAAAATGTCCTCGAGATTTTTCGCCCCTTCGGATTTGATGATATCCTCTGGGGATGCGGTGTTGATGATCTTTCCGTCGAATATGAAGCTTACGATATCGCAGCTTTCCGCTTCATCCATATAATGAGTCGTTACCAGTATTGTGATGCCTTGCTTTGACAGGGAGTGGATAATCTCCCAGAAAACCCTTCTGGAAACAGGATCAACCCCGGCCGTCGGCTCATCAAGTATCAAGAGCTTAGGCTTATGGATCAGGGCACAGCCTAAAGCCAAACGCTGCTTCCATCCGCCCGAAAGGGTGCCGGCAAGGCTTTTCTCTTTCCCGCTTAGGTTTGCCATGGTTATGAGTTCTTTTTTTCGCTCGTCTCTGATGTCTTTCGAAAGGCCGTAAATGCCCCCGTAAAAATCAAGATTTTCCTCTACGGTAAGATCTTCATATAGGCTGAAACGCTGGGACATGTATCCGAGGTTTTGCTTTATTCCTTCGGGATTTTTTTGTATATCCATGCCCATGACGGTGCCTTTGCCGGAAGTAGGGGTCAGCACACAGCATAGCATCCTTATGGTAGTAGATTTGCCGGAGCCGTTGGGGCCGAGCAGACCAAAAACAGAGCCTTTGGGAATGCGAAGGCAGACACCGTCCACGGCCGTAAAATCCGCGAATTTCTTCGTAAGGCCTTCTGTTTCTATAGCATAGCATAAACCGTCAGGCATAGCTGTTCTCCATGGGATCACTTCATAGGGATAAGTGTATCAAAAGTCATCCCGGGCTTTATACCCGGTTTGTCGGACAGAATGTCTATCCGGACTTTAAACACGGTATTGTCTCTTGCTTCGTCTGTTTGCACGTTTTTAGGAGTGAATTCTGCTTCATCGGATATGAATGTTATCTTCCCTTTGATGCTTTTATCTCCAGTGGCATCGCCTGTAAGGGATACTTCCTGACCGATGTTTACGTATTTAAGGTGCTTTTGCCGAACATAAACATACATCCAAAGATCGGAAAGGTCGGATACAGTCCCGATATATGCTCCGGCGTTTATCATGGTACCAGGTTCTACATTCTTCTGTATAAAGGTGCCGTCGGCAGGGGATTTTATTTCATATTTCGAAAGTACAAGCTTTGCCTGTTCCAAGACTGCCCGCGATTGGGCAAGATCCGCTTCCGCCGCCGCTATGGTCTGGGATGTGCTGCCTTTTTCCAAAAAGGAGAGCTGGGCTCTTGCGGCATCAAGCTGGGCGGAGGAGGACTGATGCTGTTTTTTTGCGGCATCGAGACGCTGGCGGGCAGTATCGAATTTTAGCTTTGCATCATCTAAAGCACTCTTTGATATTATTGC
>JAKJCD010000310.1 GCA_022706625.1 Bacillota bacterium
ACAGCGGCATCGCCTGAAGGTTTCCCTAAGGTCTTGGCACTCATATCGCCTATCTCAATTTTTAGATTTTGTGCATTGTTGGCACCGATATGGAAATACTTCGTATCAGCGCCACCTTTGTTGTAGTCTCCGTTCAGCAGATTCTGCTTGTTGAACTGAGTCTCTTTGGAGATACGATCAACTTCTACCACTAAGTTATTAATTTCCTTCTGGATCTCTTTTCTGTCTTCAAAAGTGTTGGTATCTGTGGCGGACTGAACGGCCAGTTCCCTCATCCGCTGAAGGATGCGAAGACCGGATGACAGCTTCTCGAGCGACTTACCTGTGTTACCTACATTTCCTGTCAGCTGCCGATATGTGTTCAGCGCTGCGATATTATGATTAATTCTCATTTTTTGTTCCTCCTTGAACTTGTTGTTCCGGATTCCTTCCGGTTATCAGGGGTGTGACGGGCGCGGCCCGCCGGCCAACTCATTCGTTATGCTTGTTTGGTGTTGCTTGTTTGGTGTCAGACACCTTTTC
>JAKJCD010000311.1 GCA_022706625.1 Bacillota bacterium
CAAGCGAAAGGATGGTTGCCGTGCGCATAAGCTATAAGAAACTATGGATGCTTCTTCTGGAACGCGACATAAAGAGGGCTTCTCTACGACATGAGGTGGGGCTGTCTGCCGGAACATGGACAAAATTGAATAAGGGGGAAGAAGTGTCCCTCTCTATTTTGCTGCGCATTTGTGATTACTTGAACTGTGACATCGGAGATATATGTGAGGCTGTGCGAACGGACAAGAACTGAGTCCGGTTTTTCGTACAGCTCTTTTTGTAGAATAGTAAGTGTGAAACTATAACTTTGGAGGTTACTGAAATGGCTGAGAATAACACAAGCAATATCGGCTTTGAAAAACAAATCTGGGACGCGGCTTGCGTCCTGCGCGGAAACATCGACGCATCCGAATACAAGTCCGTCGTTCTCGGATTGATTTTCTTGAAATACATTTCTGATCGTTTCGAGGCAAAGTACAAGGAACTGGTTGAAGAAGGCGATGGATTTGAAGAGGATCAGGAAGAATACACTGCCGAAAA
>JAKJCD010000312.1 GCA_022706625.1 Bacillota bacterium
GCATTTTTTGCCTCCTTGAGAAAAAATAAAATATTTTTTGTTAATATTAATGTATTCATTTCTATATTAAAAAATATAAAAAAGCTGGAAGTGATAATTCCAGCTTTTTTATTGTCTCGTTTTAACATTAATGATTTGTAAATGTGGAAGCTAAAGCTTCCACGTGCCTGTTCAACCCCAACCACTAAGTAGATGGCTCTTACAAGCCACCTACTTTAGCGGGTGGTAGTTGACTTTTGGTGCGTCGAGCGGGATTCGAACCCGCATGTGCTCTAGGCACGAGAGATTTTAAGTCTCTTTCGTAAACCAGTTCCGACATCGACGCAGTTTCATGATAAATGGTCGGGGTGGAGCGATTTGAACGCTCGACCCTCTAGTCCCAAACCAGATGCGCTACCAAGCTGCGCTACACCCCGAAATTTCTCTACACGAATTTATTGTCTCGTTTTAATATTAATGATTTGTAAATAATGATTAATTGTTAAGTGGGTAATACCACCCGCTTTAGCGGGTGG
>JAKJCD010000313.1 GCA_022706625.1 Bacillota bacterium
GGGCCCGGTTTTCGGCGTGAAGGGCGGAGCCGCAGGGGGAGGATACTCCCAGGTAGTGCCTATGGAGGATATCAATCTTCATTTTACCGGAGACATGCATGCAATTACTGCAGCCAACAACCTGCTTGCTGCAGCCATTGACAATCATATAAACCACGGAAACACACTGAATATAGATCCAAGGCAGATAGTCTGGAAAAGAGTAATGGATATGAACGACAGGGCACTCCGTGAAATAGTGGTGGGCCTTGGAGGAAAGGCCAACGGCTTTGTAAGGCAGGACGGTTTTATGATAACTGTGGCTTCTGAAATAATGGCTATACTGTGCCTTTCCAATGATTTGATGGATTTAAAAGAAAGATTCGGCCGGATGGTTGTTGCATATAATTATTCGGGAGAACCGGTTACCTGTTCCGATTTAAGGGTTCATGGGGCTATGGCCATTCTTATGAAGGACGCCATAAAGCCTAACTTGGTTCAGACTTTGGAAAACACACCTGCACTTATTCACGG
>JAKJCD010000314.1 GCA_022706625.1 Bacillota bacterium
CATCCCTTGCCACTTTTCACTATTACCTCAGCTACTGCACTTCCCAATCCACCTATTATATTATGGTCTTCAAAGGTAACAATACGCCGTGTTTCCATAACAGCTTTTAAAATTGCCTCTTCATCAATAGGTTTTATGGTATGCATATTGATAACACGTACACTTAATTTATCCTCTTTTTCCAGAATTCCGGCAGCATGATACGCATTATACGCTGCAGCACCACACGCAATAATAGTGATATCAGTACCATCTTTGAGCTGTACTGCTTTGCCAATCTGGAAGCCATAATCAGATTTTTCATATAAAAATGGGTCAAACCCTCTATTTATGCGTATATACACCGGGCCCTTATGCTCATACGCAGCCATTACCGCATTAGCAGTTTCAATTCCATCTGCAGGAGCTATCACCACCATATTGGCAAAAGAACGCATTACTGCCAGATCCTCTGTGCAATGGTGGGTAGTACCAGCCTGACCAAATGAGGTTCCCGCGTGAGTAGCAATTATC
>JAKJCD010000315.1 GCA_022706625.1 Bacillota bacterium
TGGATGCGCTTTTCGATGACTTGATTTTATTTCTCATACTAAGACCCTTTCTTTGAAACCGGTGATATGATGGACACCAAATTCTTGCCTTCCAGTTTGGGACGGCGCTCTATCTTACCCATCTCTTGTACTGCATTCGCAATTTTATCCAACATATCAAACCCTTGATTCTTATAAATGATTTCTCTTCCTCGATACATGATAACAATTTTAACCTTGTCACCACTTTCCAAAAAATCCCGTATTTGCTTTATTTTGACTTCGAAATCGCCCTCTCCGATGTTCAAACCGATTTTCATCGTTTTTAGGTCGTTGGATACCTGTTTTTTCTTGGAATCCTTGACTCGTTTGGTTGAATCGTAGAGAAACTTTCCGTAGTCCATGATCTTGCATACGGGGGGTGTGCTGGTAGAGGCTATCTCGACTAAATCAAGCCCCTTTTCACGTGCAAGTCGAAGCGCTTCCTTTGTGTCCACCACTCCGGCTTGTTTACCATCGTCGC
>JAKJCD010000031.1:0-281 GCA_022706625.1 Bacillota bacterium
CTATTGAAGTTTTTTATGGCTTTGAACGGTTTTTTAAAGCTCTGGGACTAACGCTGGTTATGAGCTTTTTTATCATTCTTTGGACACTGCTTTTTATTGTTCCGGGGATAATCGCATCTATCCGGTATTCAATGGCTTTTTACATACTGGCGGATCACCCGGAAATGGGTATCCTAGATATCATCAATGAGAGTAAAAGGCTGATGAAAGGAAATAAATTAAAGTTTTTCTGTCTGCAGTTTTCTTTTATTGGTTGGGTCTTCCTATCTATTTTAACGGCA
>JAKJCD010000031.1:291-3757 GCA_022706625.1 Bacillota bacterium
TTTTACGAATTGGCCAACGGAGACCTAAGGCCGCAATATCCCGAATTAGCAGCCAATGAAGAAAATCGCGGCAGTCCGATATTATAAGAGTATATTAAACATTTTTCCGAATATTTACGAACGGACCGCTTCTTTCCTGCATATAAATAAAGAGATTTTCGGGAAGGGGTGGGTACATGAGCGGGAATGAAAGGCATTACTTCCCGGGGAATAATACCCCGGGCGGTTTTTTTTCTTACTATCGGTATGTTATAGATCAAAAGGAAGCACGTAAAACCTGGTGTCTTAAAGGGGGGCCGGGTACCGGCAAATCCCGCTTTATGAAAGAAATAGGAGAAACTTTGCTTTTGGAGGGACATGATGTGGATTTTCTTCATTGCTCTTCAGACAGTCATTCTTTTGATGGGATACTGCTGCCCGGGTTTGGCATTTCCATTGTTGACGGGACGGCGCCTCATGCTATAGACCCGGTAAATCCCGGAGCAGTAGATATCATGATCAATCTGGGAGATTATTGGGACGAAGAGGCGATAAGAAAAAATCGCATGGAAATAATTGAGACGAAAGAAGCGATCACCGGTATTTTTAAAAGAGTATATAATTATCTGGGAGCTGCCGAGAAGATGTACGACGATCTTTCTCTTTCTTGCGAAAGAAGTAAAAGCAAGAATTATAGCATTGCTAAAAGCATAATTGATAAAGAAATAGAAGGACGACATATTTCTAAGCGGGGAGGACGGATAAAACGCTTCTTTGCCGGCGCCATCACCCCGGAAGGGCTTGTGAACTATCTGCCCGGCCTGATCGGATCCTGCCGGTCAGTCTATGTGATAAATGCCGGCATAGGGTGCGGAAGCAGATCTGTTGTATCTTACATACTGGACGATGCGATCAACCGGGGACTGGATGCAGAGGTTTTTTACTGTTCCATGAAACCGGAAAGCAAACCTGAGCACTTGATTATTCGGGAATTATCTCTTGCGGTGATATCCTCTAATAAATATCATTGTTATAAACCGCCGGGGACGGAGAAAGATATCACAGTAATTGATCTTCAAGAACAACATGATAAATACGGAGTTTTTTTGTATAGCGAAGCACGGGATAGCCTGGAAATGATGGATGAGCTGCTTGGGAAGGCTGTATTCTATCTGGGAGAGGCGAAAAAGAAGCATGATATTTTGGAGAATTACTATGCTCCAAATATGGATTTTAACAAAATCGAAGAATTGCGGCTGCGTGTTTTGGATGAGATCCGAAAGATGATAAATAACTAAAGCAAAAAGCGTCTAATTGATATTTTAATTATCTATGTGTATAATTAACTGCAAAGCTTGAAAATGCGTATGAAGGGATGAAACAATGAGCAGTTTGGAAAAAAAATATCCTCATGTGGAGGTGGATCTGAAAAAACTTCGCCATAACATTGACGCTGTTGTGAAAATCTGCAGGGAGCAGGGCATAGGCATAGCCGGGGTTGTAAAGGGCTTTAACGGGATTCCCGAGGCATTGCCGCTATATCAGGAATGTGGCTGCACTTCTATTGCCAGTTCGAGGCTTGAGCATATCGAGGACGCAAGGATTATGGGACTCGAAGGCCCTTTTATGGCAATAAGGATACCGATGGAAAGCGAGATCCCAGATTTGGTGCGGCTGGCCGATATAAGCCTTAACAGCGAAATCACGGTGCTTGAGGCTATTAATGAAGAATGTAAAAGACAAGGCAGGACCCACAAGGTGATCCTGATGGCAGATCTCGGTGATCTTAGGGAAGGCTTTTGGGACGTTGAGGATTTGGTGAAGGCCGCCGTTTATGTTGAAAAGCGGCTGGAAAGGGTTACTCTTTTAGGAGTGGGTACGAACCTGGGATGTTACGGTTCCATAAATGCCACCCCGGAGAAAATGGAGGAGCTGATCAACAGGGCAAAAGCTGTTGAAAAGGTCATAGGAAGGCGGCTTGATATTATTTCCGGGGGCGGGACCACATCCTTCCCTTTGGTGATCGAGCATAAAATGCCCGGAAGGATCAATCATCTGCGCATGGGGGAAGGGATCGCCTTAGGTAAAGATCTGGAGGATCTCTGGGGGCTGGATATGAGTTTTCTCAACAAAGATGTCTTCACATTAAGGGCAGAGATCATTGAAATAAAGGACAAGCCAAGTTATCCCGCCGGTGAGATATTTGTAGACTGTTTCGGAAACAAAGGTGTATATATTGACAGAGGAATACGAAAGAGGGCGATACTGGGTGTAGGGAAGGTGGACTTCTCTCTTGACAGTCAGCTGGAACCAAGGCTTCAGGGGCTGGAGGTTTTAGGCAGCAGCAGCGATCATCTTATCGTGGATGTCCAGGATTGCAAAGAGGAATTAAAAGTCGGAGATATACTGGAATTCGGACTGCGTTATTCTACTATGGTCTTCCTCACAGGTTCAAAATATGTCCGGCTGGAGATCAAAAGATGAACCGGAATAGCTTTATACCTTTACTTTTTGCAGGAGACATCAATGTATACAGCATGGCCAGAGCCTTCCATGAGGAATATGGGATAAAGCCATATGTTTACGGCAAGTATTCCTCCTGGCCCTGCGCAGGGAGCCGGATCATGAATTACAAAGCAGACGGCAAAGCGGATGAGCAGGATACATTCCTGAAAATCGTTACCGAATTTGCTGAAAGCCGACGGGAAGAACAAATACTGCTCATCGGCTGCGGTGACAGTTATGTTCAGCTGATAAGCGCAAATATGGACAGGCTTCCCGACAATGTGATCGCGCCTTATATATCCGTCGATATGATGAATGAGCTTATCCATAAAGAGAAGTTCTATGCTATGTGTGAGAAAGCAGGAATAGACTACCCCGCAACCTTTGTGCACCGCACTGAAACAGGATCCGATTATAAACTTCCTTTTGACGGGCCTTATATAATCAAACCCTCCAACGGCATCGAATACTGGAGGCATCCTTTCCCCGGACAAAAGAAAGTTTTCAGGGAAGAGACCAGGGAAGGGCTTGACAAGACACTTTCTGCAATATACGGATCGGGTTATGGGGACAGTATAATAATACAGGACTTTATCCCCGGGGACGATACTTATATGAGGGTGCTGACAAATTACTCCGACCAATGGGGGAAGGTGAAGCTCATGTGCCTCGGCCACGTACTTCTGGAGGAACATACACCTCATGGCATAGGCAATCATGCAGTCATCATCACAGAACACAATGCCGAACTGGAAGACAGGATACGAAGCCTGCTTGATGGGATGGATTATGTAGGATTTTCCAATTTCGACATCAAATACGACCAAAGGGACGGCAGATACAAAGTGTTTGAGATCAATACCAGGCAAGGCAGAAGCAATTATTATGTGACGGCAGCCGGTGCCAACCTGGCTCAATACGTGGTGGAAGACCGGGTCTATAACCATCCTGTGGATTTTAAGAGGATCGAAAAAGAATTCCT
>JAKJCD010000031.1:3767-14375 GCA_022706625.1 Bacillota bacterium
CCGAGGGGTGTGGCATTTAAATATATCAAGCCGCCGGAATACAAGGATAAAATGAAAAAACTCATTGGTGAGGGGAATGTTGTCAATCCTTTGTATTATAAGGGCGACAGAAATTTTGTTAGAAGGCTGACACTGCTGAAAACCCAGCTTTCGCATTATTTGAAATACAGAAAATACATGTGACGGGAGCAAATCATGTGGGGAAAAGAGTCTAAGATATTAGGTGTGGTCGGCGGAATGGGACCCTTGGCTACACAGCTGTTTTACAGGATGCTCATCGACATGACCGATGCTGAATGCGATCAGGATCATCTGGATATGATCATACTGAATCACGCTTCGATGCCCGACAGGACCGATGCGATTAAATCCGGCCGCATAGAAGAGCTATATGAAGCTCTTTTGAGAGATGTAAAAAAGCTTGAGCAAAACGGAGCGGCGGCTATTGCGATTCCGTGCAATACATCTCACATGGTTTTAGACAGGCTTCAGGCAAAAGCCGGAATACCGATAATAAATATGATTCGTGAGACAGTCCGATCGATAAAGGAAGACCGGAAAGAGGTAAGGAAGGTAGGAATCCTTGCCACCGACGGCACAGTTGCAAGCGGCCTGTACCAAAAGGCTTGCACCGAAGCAGGAATGCAACCCGTCTTACCTTCCAAAACGGGGCAGAAACTGGTGATGAAGATCATATATGACGGGATAAAGGGAGGCAACCCGATAGATTACAATGATTTCATTAAAATCGAGGGAGAGCTGGCTGCCGGGGGTTGTGAGGCAGCCATTATGGGGTGTACGGAGCTTTCATGCATGAAAGAAATCTACCGTCTCCCGGATTATTACATAGATGCCATGGAGGTGCTGGCAGCAAAGTGCATAACGATATGCGGTAAGAAGCTTAAGAAAATCCGGTTATAGGGAGGCAAGGCATGAATCAGTGCAAATATGTATTAGAGCAATATATTATCTTGCTTGAAGAGCAGGGGTTGATCCGCTATGTTCGATCCGAAGAGGAAGCGTTAAAGCAGGAAGTGGGATATCTCTCCTACGATTCGAAAGACATGAAGCCGGGCGGGATGTTCATCTGCAAAGGTGCACATTTTTTGCCGGCGTATTTAGATGAGGCAGTTGAAAGGGGAGCTTTTTGCTATGTCAGCGAAGAGGAGTACGAACCGCTGAAAAAGGATGCTGCGGCTATCATCGTAAATGACATCAGAAAATCTATGGCACTGCTTGCCAATCGATTTTATAACGAGGCCTGGCGACGGCTGAATTTGATAGGCATCACCGGCACCAAAGGCAAGTCGACGGTAACATACTATGTAAAATATATCCTGGATCATTATTTGGCAGCTATGGGCAAGCCTCCATGTGCCGTTTTATCCGGTATCGACGTGGATGACGGCGTAATACTTGAGGAATCCCACCTTACAACGCCGGAAGCCGTCATGCTCCACCGGCATTTTAAAAATGCTGCCGACAGCGGCAGGGAGTATCTTACTATGGAGGTTTCCAGCCAGGCCCTTAAATATGACAGAACTGCCGGGGTAAATTTTACAGCAGGCTGCTATCTCAATGTAGGGGAAGATCATATCAGCCCAATCGAGCATAGCGATTTCGATGATTACTTCGAGTCAAAACTGAAGCTTTTCAAACAGTGCGACATAGCTTGCATCAATTTTGATGCAGATCATGCGCAGGAAGTGTGCGACGCCGTGGATCCGCAAAGCCGTATCATCACTTTCGGCACAAATGAGGGTTCAGATATATACGGCCACAGGATAGTAAGCAAAGAAGGCGGCATCGATTTTGAGGTTAGAACTCCTTCCTTCACTCACGAGTTCAGTCTTGGCATGACAGGGCTGTTCAATGTGGAAAATGCCCTTGCGGCCATTTCTATATGCTATGGCCTAAACATTCCTGTTAAATCAATGTACGAAGGACTTTTGACGGCCAGGGTCCCCGGGAGGATGGAACTTTTCACCGGCGAGCGAAGCGGCACCTTAGTCATTGTAGATTATGCCCATAACAGAATGAGCTTTGACCGGCTCTTCCGGTCGACGATCAAAGAATACCCCAACCGCCGAATTACTGCGGTCTTCGGATGCCCGGGGAAAAAGGCACTGGCAAGGCGCAGTGAGCTTTCAGAAATCGCAGGAAGGTATTCTGCAAAGATTTACATCACCGAAGAGGATGCAGGAGAAGAAGATGTGATGGCGATCTGCGGGGAAATTGCGAGTCATGTGAGAAAGACGGGCTGTCGATATGAAATCGAACCTGACAGAGGAGAGGCAATCAGAAAGGCAATAGAGGAGGCCGACGAAAACACGGTGATCCTATTAACTGGAAAAGGCAGAGAAACACGCCAGAAAAGAGGCGTTTTATACATCGATTGCCCTTCGGATGTGGAATATGTATTGCAATATTTAAAGTAATCACTCCTCTTCAGTATCGTCGGAAAACTCTCCATCGATAACGGGATAGAGCTTATCGATGAAAGCATCCCCAAAGGGATCTTCATTTGAGGGATCTGCTTTTTCATCATCCATGCCGTCATAAACAGCATGGATGGGTATTGAATATTCATCAAGCATGTAATCCATAGAATCGGAAAAATCATATTCGTATTTTTTTTCTCCAAGCTTTTCCATGCGGTACAAAGCGAGGGCCTCCACTGCGGGAACATCACATGAGGTACCGTCGGAAGGAGCATGACAGTGAACAACGGAATCAAAAACGTACCAATTTCGAAACCTGAACAGTTCATCGACAAAGTACCTCCTTTGTTCTTTAAATTCCCCGGACATACAGAGCCCGATCAGAGCCTGATGAACGGCTGTCATCAATGTAAAGAAATCCGTTGCATCATCCGGAATGCCCTTCATCAAATCTTCAAAATAGCTGTCAAGGAGATCGGAAAGCGTACCCTGGTCTACCTCCGTCAATACAGTGAAAAAGGCATCATAGGATATATCTTCGGCACATTCCAGCAACTCCGCCAGGTGTTCAAAATACTCAAATTCATCAGGGGAGTCAATTTCCAGCAGCTCAAGCGCTTCTTCGATCTTCATAAGTCATCACCTCATTTTAAATGATATCCGGATCAAGATCTTTAAATGCTACTTTGAATTCATTTATTTCAAAAATCCTGTTTATCATATTGATAAAGTTCTCCGAAAGATCACTGGCGAAAAAAGTATTTTCAAAATCAGAACCTTTAGCCAGCATATCCCGCTCGGTAAGCAGTTTTTTTATATCGGCGGCTATCTCCCTGGACGGATCGATGATAGAAAGACGAGGATAAAGCCTGCTGATGTTTTGCATGATCAAAGGGTAATGAGTACATCCTAAAACCAATGTATCGATTTTATGGTACTTAAGAAAGCGATCCATATAATATTGTATGGACAAATCCATGATTTCATTCTCAATGATGCCCTCTTCAATAAGAGGCACCAAAGCAGGGCAGGCGACTCCGTGGATAGGGATCTTTGGGGAAAGCCGGTTTATATACCTTTCATAAGCATTGCTTTTTATTGTAGCCTTTGTGCCGATGATGCCCACACTGTTATTTTGGCTGCAGGAATGCGCAACCTTTTCTGCGGCGGGACTGATGATGCCCAAAACAGGGATGTCCGGACAGTGCTCTGTAAGTTCTTTAAGGCAGACGGCGCTGACGGTATTGCATGCAATAACTATCATTTTAACGTTGCGTTGCACTAAAAAATCAGCGATCCGGAGTGAAAATTTACTGATGGTGGAAGCTGCCTTTGAGCCATAAGGAGTCCTTGCGGTATCCCCGAAATATATGATCCTTTCTTCGGGTAAAAGCGAAAGCAGGGGAGAGATGCAGGTCAATCCCCCTAGCCCCGAATCAAAAAAGCCTATCGGCCGGTTATCCATATTCTGTGTCCTTTCTGTTCCTTTGTGCAGCCTCGCATACTTTTATGCTAACAGTAATATAACAAAAAAGAGGCTTTCATACAATTCAATTGTGGTATACTATTAAAAAACAGTAACGTGACGGAGTTGAGAAATGTCTGAAAATGAAATCGGAATCCGCAAAAGAAGCGAAATCGAAACTAAAAATAAATGGAATATCGAAGCCATGTACGAAAACGATGAGGTCTGGGAAGCTGACTACAGGCAAGCAGAGGAAATGGCCACAGACTTCACATCATTTGCAGGGCATTTGGCTGAAAGCGAAAAGACACTTTTAAGAGCATTCAAAGCCAGGGACGAAATGTGGCAGAAGGTCGAAAAGGTTTACGTTTATGCCAGAATGAAAAAAGATGAAGACACCAGGGTGGCAAAATATCAGACATTGTCCGACAGGGCCGGGAGCCTGATAGCAAAAGTGGGAGCTTCAGCCTCTTTTTTTACTCCGGAGCTTCTGGAAGCAGACGAGCAGTTATTATGGGAGTACCTTGATAAATCGGAAGACCTGGGATTGTATCGTCATGTGATACGCCAGATTTTAAGAGAAAAGAAACACGTTCTCGGCAGACAGGAGGAGAACCTTCTTGCTCAGTTCGGTGAACTCACATCAGCTACCAATGTTATATTCAGCATGATAAATAACGCAGACATGAAATTTGGTTCTATTATGAACGAAAAGGGAAAGCAGACAGAGGTTACGCACGGCAGGTACCTGAACTTTATGGAATCCGGTGACCGACGTGTCAGAAGAGAGGCTTTTGAACACATGTACGCTGCATATCATGCTCAGAGAAATACCCTGGCGACCACGTATAATTACAATACCAAGACGGATGTTATAATGGCAAGGATCCGCAAATACGGTTCGGCAATAGAAGCGGCTCTCTCCGGCGACGATATTCCGCTAAGCGTCTATGATAATCTTGTGCTTACCGTCAATAAAAGCCTGCCCTTGCTTCACCGTTATATCGACATAAGGAAGAGAGCTTTAAAGCTGGATGAGATACACATGTATGACATGTATACGCCGTTGGTGGAAAGCCCCCTGGGAGAGATAGATTATTTAAAGGCTTTGAGAATCATTGAAAAAGGGTTGGCTCCCATCGGAGAGGAATATATCTCGGATATGAAGAAAGGTTTTTCCCAAAGATGGATCGATGTTTATGAAAACGAGGGAAAGACCAGCGGCGCCTATTCTTTTGGAAGCTATGACAGCTATCCTTATGTACTTCTCAATTATAGCGGAAAGCTCAAGGACGTGTTCACAATCGCTCATGAAATGGGTCATTCCATGCATTCCTTCTACACAAGAAAAAACCAGCCCTTCGTTTACGGCGGGCATTCTATATTTACCGCCGAGGTGGCCTCAACAGTGAACGAGAACCTTCTTATGAAATACATGCTTAAAGAAGAGTCCGATGCCGTCAGGAGATTATATCTGCTCAATATGTACATCGAAGGATTCAGAACCACATTGTTCAGGCAGACTATGTTTGCCGAATTCGAAAAAATGACTCATGAGGCCGTTGAAAGCGGCCAGGTGCTTACAGCTGACAGGCTCAGCAAAGACTACCTGGAGCTGAACCGGAAGTATTACGGAGATCAGGTGGTTTACGATGCCCAAATAGCTATGGAATGGGCCAGAATCCCGCATTTCTACAATGCATTCTACGTGTATAAATATGCTACAGGTTTTTCGGCAGCCGCCGCTCTTTCGGACAGAATCCTGAACGAAGGGCCGGAAGCAAGGCGGGCCTACCTTGAGTTTTTGAAAGCCGGGGATTCCGATAATCCCATACCTTTGCTCCGTATAGCGGGAGTAGATATGAGCGAGGCATCTCCCATCGAGAAAGCGATGAATACTTTCAAAGAACTGCTGGATGAGCTGGAAATTATGCTTTAACGGAAGAGAGGTTAACTGATGGGAGACCGGATGATCAACATCTTTGCAAATGAGGATATCTATTCCAGAGAGGTTCGGAAGCTGCTTCGAAGAAAGCTGGAACAGAGCGGTTTCAGCGTTCCAAAGCAGTTTACGCCTGAAGCTGAGCTGGTTGTCAGCATCGGAGGCGACGGAGCTCTGCTTCGTACCCTTCATGAATACGATTTTCCTCCGATCCCTTTTTTAGGTATCAACACGGGGCATTTAGGTTTTTTTCAGGAGATTCATCCTGACGAACTGGATGAGTTTATCTTTCTCTACAAGCAGGGACGATACGATATACAAAACCTGAAGACCGTAAAGGCCGATGTTTTGGAAAGCGGAAAGGGATATATGTATAAGGGATTAAACGAGATCACTATCAAAGCAGACAATCCCTCTACTATCCATTTGAACATTTCAATAGGCAACAGCTTTATAGAAAGGTTCAGCGGAGACGGTATTCTGGTTTGTACGCCGGCAGGCAGCACCGCATACAATTATTCATTAGGAGGCAGCATAGTCGATCCCAGACTGTCCATACTTCAGATAACTCCGATAGCTCCCATGAATACTACCGCATACAGATCTTTTACATCAAGCGTCGTATTGCCGGAGGAACTGAGCGTCACGGTACATCCGGAGCTTCGCAAGGGAAGCGGTTTTTTGGTCATAGCTGACGGGATGGAGCACAGGCACGGCTGCATCGACAAGATGGTCCTCGGATTTTCCGAGACGGAAGTTAATCTATTAAGGTTCGAACACTATGACTTTTGGACAAAGGTCAAATCCAAGTTCCTGTAAGCGAGGCGGATTTATTTAATGGATGACAGATATCAATTCATTATCAGAGATGAAGACAAAGAGCTCCCGATAAAGGAGCTTTTAAAGCGCCGGCTGGGCATTTCATCCCGCCTGCTTAGAAAACTGAAAGAGGGAGACCTAGTATATTTGGGTGATCGTAAAGTAAGGCTTTATGAGAAAGGTAAAGGGGGTGAGCAAATAACCGTACTTCTGCCATCGGAGAGCAGTGACTTTATTCCGGAGGATATCCCTATCGAGATTATTTTCGAAGATTCCGACCTGCTTGCCATAAACAAACAGCCGGGCCACGTTGTTCATCCTACGAAAGGGCATCCGCATAACACCATAGCAAACGGACTTATGAAATACATGTTAGATAAAGGCGACAGTTATAAGATCAGGTTTATAAATCGTCTTGATATGGACACGACAGGAGTATTGTTAATAGGAAAAAATCCTTATTGTCAGGATGCTTTCACCAAGCAGGCATCAGAGGGTAAGGTTGAAAAGAGATACATAGCGGTCGTAAAAGGACTTGTAATGCAGGATAGGGGTACTATTGACCAGCCTATAGCAAAACTATCGGAGGATAGTATAAAAAGGGCGGTGCTCCCCGACGGATATCCATCGGTAACTCATTACGAAGTACTTGAAAGATTCCAAAGTGGATATACCCTGGTGCGGCTTCTTCTTAAAACCGGCAGGACTCATCAAATCCGTGTCCATATGTCTTATATCGGTCATCCCTTAACAGGTGATGCGCTTTATGGTGACGGTTCATCTGATTTAATAGACAGACAGGCGCTTCATTCCGAGGTGTTGAGCTTTTCACATCCCCTTACCGGGGAGAGACTTTCTGTTTACGCTCCGCTGCCGAAAGATATGAGAGATCTGATTTCATTTCTCCGTTGACATTCTATTCCCGAACCATTTCTCAAGTGCCTTCATATAATGAATGAGCATAATCCATCGGAAAATCGGGAGGTGTTTTTATTGGGAGAAGAATACAGGCATAACGATTCGTGCAGGGAGGAAGAGGATTACAGGCGCGACCGAAGGAGGCGTCGGGATCCCTGTGATGAAATAGAAGATTGCGGTATTTACGAATCTAAAGAATTATGCTGCGGCAAAGATGACGACTGGGATCTCGGCAGCTGGTTGCCCATATTGATCATAGTCTTTATACTCTGCGGAGGATTCAGCTGGTTCGGCGGAGGAAACCGGAATGATTGCAACGATAACAATGAGGGCTGGGGCGGTTGGTTACTTATCCTGGTGGTTGTATTCCTGCTTTTCAATCAGGGAGACGGGAAAAAAGGAGGTTTCCTAGGCGGACTGTTTTGATCTATAGCATTAATTGATGCTAAAACAGGAATCCTATTTACTTTAACAAAAAAATACCATACAATATCTTTGCAATAAAATCAATCTTTGCGGAATAAGGGTGCCAAAACAGGTGTAGTAATTGATGCAGCTTATAAAGGACAAAAGGCAGAAAGAGCTGGGGATGGCCTGTGCCATCCTCTGCTCCTTGATATGGGGGATACTTCCGGTTTACTGGAAATCTCTTCATCCCATAGATCCATTGCTGATAATGTTCTACCGCCTTGTACTGGCTTGTATCATAGTGTTTGCAGCGGGCATTCTTATATATAAGCGCGAAGGGATAGTAAGACCCTTGATGAAAAAAGGAGCACTGCTGACCTTTATTGCCGCAGGAGCTGTGATTTCCGTAAACTGGAGTCTGTACATATGGATGGTCAACGCCGGGTATATCATCCAGACCAGCATCGGTTACTATATCGAGCCTCTTATGATCTGCGTTTACGGGATATTGTTTTTTAAAGAGAAACCAGAAAAGTATAAGACAGCAGCGATATTTCTGGCATTTTTAGGCGTTTGCGTCATGCTGCTTTCTTATGGTCAGATACCGATACTGGCTCTGGCATTGGCGGTAAGCTTTGCAACCTATGCGGCTATCAAGAAAAAGCTTCAGGCGCCTGCTTTGCTTTCGCTTTTCTACGAGACTGTATTTATCACTCCGATTGCCATCAGCGTTATCTTATATATGGAGCTTAACGGAAAAGGTGCTTTTACTGTCGCAGATAACGGTCAAATAGCATTGCTGTTTTTATCCGGGCTATTTACAGCCATACCCCTGTCCCTTTTTGCTATGGCGGCAAACCGGATAAGCCTTGTGGCGCTGGGAATCATGGAGTATATTTCCCCTTCAATAGGATTGGTATTAGGCATTTTTATTTATAACGAGCCTTTCGATATATATCAATTAACGGGTTTTATAATAATATGGATCGGATTAGTAGTCTTTACCATAGGGGGGATACGCGAAGGCCGAAGAGCAGAAGGACAGGCAGAGCAAGAAGAGTCCGCTGAAGCTGGGATTGAAAACAATAAAAATGGCCGAGAGGCTTGACGCCGACGGCCATTTACGCTTTATTTCCAGCAAATCAGCATTTTCCGTCCTGTCTTGGCTGCGAGCCGGATCGATTTCTGGGAGAGCAAGGCGGACGGCGGTCTTCATCTCTTTTGCATTTGTCTCTGCCACATTCGTCTTCCTCTTCTTCCTCTTCCTCTTCCTCGTCATCATCGATCTGTTCGGGAAAGAGCTGCGGAAAGCTGCTGCAGATAGCCGAAACCTGAGGTGAAATCTGGACGAAGCCTGTTGACAGTACGCATAACTGGACGGGAACGATAATCTTTTTTTCACAGGTGATGCAAAGAGCAATGATGAGGTTAGCTTTTATCGTGCCATCTGGACAAACGATAAGATCTCTTCCCATATTGTTTGTAGCCAGCCTCGTTTCGCAGGCAGGGTTGCAGAACTCTGCGAATCTGGGAAGAAAGGCGGCATTTTGTGTAGAAGGGATGCAAAGCTCAAAGAAATTGGTCAGGTTGAGCGGTGCGCAATCCTGCGCAATATTCACATTGGCACATACGGTGAATATAACCTCATGATCATATCTGTCACTGAGCAGCAGATCAAGACATACCTGAACGTCTCCGGTCACTGCGATATTCTGAGTCCCGAATATCGGGGTGCCTTTTCCCTGATCGTCGCATTCCCGCGTATCAGCATAAACGATTCTTTCCGAGTAGGTACCGTCAGGTCCCACCACGGTCAACTCTTCTCCCTGGCAATTCTGAATAAACGTTGCGCCGGATATCGTTGTGTCTATGTTTAGCCGTAAGTTTGATGGGTCATTTACATTTTCCGGATTGAAAAAGCGTTTACACCTGATATCGACCACTCTTTTCAGCCTGTGCCCTCTTGGAATCGCAGGGCTGAAGCTTTGATTGGTCACGGTTTTCAATCCTTGTAGATTGAATAGAACAGCGTCGTAAACCTTCTGCACAAAAATCGGTTCTGTGACTAAATTGTCCAGTCTACCGTCAAATTCACAGAGTGTATTTGCATTGCAGCAGTTTTGAAAGAGGTCCGGCGATGTTCTGCCACCGAAACAACTCATATAGTTACCTCCTTTACCGGTCAAATTAATAATTGTTTTCTGGTGACAGTATATTCTGCGGCTAATGGTTATGTTACAATGCAAAGGGCGTAAAGCGCGGATGGCCCCGAAAGGGGCCATCCGTCGATCGGTTTATTCATAATAGCTGAGATGCTTGCCCTGTTTGAGCATACCGTTAAATACAGGCCATATTTCAGGCATGGACCAGCGATATTCCCAGCAGGCGGATCCGGCCAGATCATAGTCATGAACCAACGACAGCCGGTTTGCAACGGATCTTGTATCCTCGATCCAGATCCTGTCAGCATATTCGCCGTTAGGGTAAGAAATGTAATACTGCTTTTCTTTTTCCAACCAAAGCGGAGCTAAGTTTTTTTCAATAATCAAGTTTTGAATATAGGGCATAGATGCAGAAGGATTCCTGATTACCTTTCCGCTGCTGTCCACTACCCA
>JAKJCD010000032.1:0-11158 GCA_022706625.1 Bacillota bacterium
AAGGTCAACAAAAAGGTCAGCATCATCCAGATCGCCATGGGAGCCAATCTCAGCGGCGTAATTACATCAGCCATAATAACGGGGATATATGTCTCCATGAGGGTGAATCTCTTCTGATTCTTTAAGGTATATCCTTAATATTTACGATAATCTATAAATAATTTGTCGGGAGCGGCAAAAGGAGGTAAGAAAATGACAGAAATAACCAGCCCAATGGCAGGGAGAGTTCAGGCGATCAACGTAAAGGAAGGTCAGATGATCACGGAGGATGACGAGCTCTTCATCGTGGAAGCGCTGAAGATGGAGAATGCCGTATACGGTGATCCGGGAGTGGTCAAAGAGATACTGGTCAAGGTAGGCCAGGAAGTAGAGGAAGATCAGGTATTGGCCATCGTCGAATAATAAGCGGGGCGTTGAAAAAAGGGGAAAATAATAAAAAGAAACAGGAGGGCAAGAAATGGATTTTGGATTTACCGAAGAACAGAGAATGGTGCAGGAGATGGCGCAGAACTTTGCGGAGAAAGAGATCGCACCTTTCATTGATGAAGATGAAAAGAACCATCACTATCGCCGGGAAATTTTAAGCAAGATGGGCGAACTTGGGCTTTTGGGATGGAGCATCCCTGAGGAGTACGGCGGGAACGGCATGGGCTGGATGGAAGGAGTAACTGCGCTATATGAAATAGCGAAGGTCCACACTTCCTGGAGGCTGAGCATCAGCGGCAACTGCTGGGGACCTGCCATGACCATCAACAAGTACGGAACAGAGGAGCAGAAAGCCAAATACATCCCGGATCTGGTCAGCGGAAAGGCTGTAGGAAGCTTTGCCATGACAGAAGCCAACTCCGGTTCGGATGTAGGCGCCATGAAGACCTTTGCCGAAGACAAAGGCGATCACTGGCTGATCAACGGAACAAAGATGTGGATCTCGGGAGGTCATGTAAGCGACATCGGACTTCTTTATGTGGCCACCGAAGAGGGAGGAGGTCCGAGGGGACTGTCCTGCTTCATTATAGATTACAACAACACCCCGGGAGTGACTCGTATCCCCATCCATGAGAAGGTCGGGATGTGGCCGGCTCCCACTTCAGAGCTTGTCTTTGAAAATGCGGTAGTGCCGAAGGAAAACCTGCTGGGACCGTTGAACAGAGGATTCCAGATCTGCATGTGGCAGTTGAACAATACGAGGATGGGATGTGCCATCGGCGCAGCAGCCTTGTCGGCGGCCTGCCTGGAAGGCTCCGTGAACTACGCCAACGAGAGGATCCAGTTTGGCCAGCCCATCGGAAAATTCCAGATGATCCAGCAGCAGATAGCGGAGATGAAGCTGGAGGACGAAGCTGCAAAACATATGGTATTTAAGGCCGCCTGGTTGAAAGAACAAGGGAAGCCGAGCCAGCAGGAAACCTCCATGGCTAAGCTTTTCGCCTGCAACGCAGCTGTCCATGCGGCCAACGTAGCTATGAAGATCTACGGATCTTATGGATATTCCACAGAATACCCCTGCGGAAGATGGCTGAGAGACGCCAAGCAGTTTGAGACTTTAGAGGGGACTTCCAACATCCATATGACTATTGTTGCCGGCATTGAGCTGGGCTATCAGCCAAACAGATAAGCAGCCGTGAAGGGATCGGGCGCACCGGCAGGTACCGGACACCCGATCTGTTTCAGCGAAAAGGAGAAAGAAAATGATTGATCGAAAATATCCCTTACATCCATATTTTCAAGAAATGCCGAGCATCGGCTCTGTGTTGCCCAGGGTTCTGAAAAAGAACATTGAGGAGCTTAAAGAACAGGAAGAAATCGTTGCCAAGGAGGTACAAAGGGTAAAAGAAGCGGGAAAACCCACGGAAAAGATGAACGAAAAAGGCGAATGGACCGCCTGGCAGAGGATTGAATATCTGGTGGAACCCGGGACCTGGTGCCCGCTCCATACTATCTATGACCCTAACTTCAACGAAGAAGGCAACACGGGCGTCATCGACGGACTTGGCAAAATCAACGGCAAGTGGGCTATTATCATCGCATCCAACAACAAAGTCATGGCAGGAGCATGGCTCTCCGGCCAGGCGGACAATGTGCTTCGGGTCACGGATATCGCCAAGCGCTTGCATTTGCCATTGGTGTGGGTACTAAACTGCAGCGGCGCTAAGCTTATGGAACAGGAAAAATGCTTCCCGGACCGCAGAGGAAGCGGGACCCCATTCTTCCGCCATGCAGAGCTTCAGAAGCTGGGCATTCCCATCATCGTAGGCATCTACGGGACCAACCCTGCCGGAGGCGGCTATCATGCCATCAGCCCTACCATCCTGATTGGGCATGAAAGGTGCAACATGGCGGTGGGCGGCGCAGGCATAGTCAGCGGAATGGCCCCCAAGGGCTATATCGATGAGGAAGTAGCCCAGGCCTTGATTGAGAACACGAAAAAATTTAAAGCAACCCCTCCGGGAAGAGTAGAGATCCATCACAACGGCACCGGCTTTATTCGGGATGTTTGCGAAACAGAAGAAGAAGTACTGGATGACATAAAACAATATATGGCCACCCTGCCCGCTTACGATCCGAAATTCTTCCGTGTTGCGGATTCGGTTGAACCAAAGTATCCAGCCGAGGATCTGTACAGCCTTGTGCCCCTGAATCCCAGGAGGATCTACCCCATGGAGGAAGTGCTGGCACGTCTTTTTGACAACAGCGAGCACATGGAGTTCAAACCGGATTTCGGGCCTGAGATCTACTGCGGCCTTGCAAAGGTTGACGGCTTCCTGTGTGGCTTCATAGCCAACCGCCAGGGCGGCCTGGGTAACAACTATCCCAAGTACGCTGACTACGACGGCATCGGCGGCAAGCTCTACAGGGAAGGCCTGATCAAGATGAGCGAATTCGTCACGTTCTGCGGCCGCGACAGGGTCCCGATGATATGGGTCCAGGACGCCACTGGAATAGACGTGGGAGACACTGCAGAAAAAGCGGAAATGCTCGGTTTGGGCATGGCTTTGATCTACTCCATAGAGCAGTCGGACAACCCGATGATGACCATCGTCCTTCGGAAGGGAACAGCAGCGGCCCACTATGTATTAGGCGGACCTCAAGCTAACAACAACAACGCCTTCACATTGGGAACCGCAGCGACGGAGATCTATGTGATGCATGGAGAAACTGCGGCGGCAGCCACCTACGCCCGCAGGCTGGTGAAGAATCAGGATGAAGGAAAACCTTTGGATGAGACCATCGGCAAGATGAACGAGATCATCGAAATGTATAATGAAAAGTCCCGGCCGGTATATTGTGCAAAAAGCGGCTTCGTAGATGAGATCGTGGAATTCCCGCAGCTTAGAAATTATTGCAAGGCCTTTGTGGGATCCTACTATCAGAATCCGAAGACGATCTGTGCGGTACACCAGATGATACTTCCCCGTATCATCAAAGGCTGATCGAATAAGCGTTTACCAATATCCTCGGTCTCAATAGGCGAAAAGCCGACTCGGACTTGAGTCGGCTTTTCGCTTTACATTGATACCCGGACATTTTATACTATATTAATGTAGGAACTTTTTATTTCGGGGTTTTTGCTTTCAAGGAGAATACAATGTCACAATCTCATTTACTGAATCCTTCAAAGAACCTCACGGTTGAGCTGATGATGAACAAGAACTTTAAATCCTTGCACGAGGATGATTCATTGCGAACCGTGGTGGAATACTATCAGGAATTTCGGATCTCTACCCTGCCGGTAGTGGACGAACAGGAAAAACTGATTGGTGTGTTTCCAAGAAAAAGGCTGCTCCGCGCCCTTTTGGAAGGGGCTGCTTTGGATGAACCGGTGAAAAAATACATGGTAGACCGGCCGGTCATTGTGACCACGGACCGAACCTATGACGAATACTCCCTTGTGGTGCGGGTGACCAAAAGCCGGGTGGACAATGTGGTGGTGCTGGACAGGGATGGGAAAGTGGCCGGCATGATAGGAACCGCTGAATATCTCAGGGCCAGCCTTGATGTGATCCTTTCTGCCTCTGCCATGCTGGAGTGCCTGTTTACGGTGAACTACGAAGGCATCATCATCGTAGATGAAAAAGGGTTCATCCTTCGAATGAACCCGGCAGCTGAGGGCATGTTCCGACAGTCCCTTTCAAAGGTAAAGGGACACCCGATAAAGGACATTTTCCCGGAAGTTGAAATTTCTCCCGTTCGGGTATTGGGTCTTCGAAAAACCATCGAAGGGCTGCCGGTCATCGTTAATCAAATTCCCATTCTGGAGAACGACCGGATTATCGGTCACAGCTTCGCATTTTTGGATGTGTCCGATATGGAAAAAATGGCTCAGGAGCTCGAAATGGTCAAAGAACTGCAGCATACTGTATCAGGCGTGTTAAATGCGGCCTCTGACGGAGTGTTCGTCTCCGATACTGCGGGAACTATCAAATATGTAAATGAACGGGCCTGTAAGCTGGTATCCAAGGAATGCAGCGCAATCATCGGAACTAATATCCAAGCATTGTTTCAGACCGATAAACTGTCACGGATCCTGGACTCCGGAACCCCGGAGGTGGATTCCTATGATATTTACGGGAAACAATTCATTGTCTCCCATATTCCCTTTAATAAGACCAAAGAGGAAGAGGAAATCACAGGTATGGTGAGCACCGCCTACCTGAACGACAATTTGATCACCGAGGAAATCGCCAGGAAATGGCTGTACCTGAACCAACAGGTCCAGTATTACAAGGATGAGCTGGACCGGCGTCCCTGCGAGGGCAGAAGGTTTGACCAGATGGTTTCCTTTAATCCGGTTTTTCAGGAAATCAAAAGGGAGGCCCGCCTTATCGCCCGAAGCACATCAACGGTCCTGCTGACCGGGGAAAGCGGAGTGGGAAAGGATATGTTTGCTCGTGGATTGCACGAAGCCAGCCCAAGGGCTTCGGGGCCTTTTATCAAGGTAAACTGTGTTTCAATTCCCGAATCCCTTTTTGAATCTGAACTTTTCGGATATGCACCCGGTTCCTTCACCGGGGCGCTAAAGAGCGGCAAATCCGGATACTTTGAGCGGGCCAATCATGGCACCATTTTTCTTGACGAGATTGGAGACATGCCTCTTTCCATTCAGGTCAAGCTGCTTCAAGTTCTTCAGGAAAAGGAATTCACAAGAGTAGGCGGAACTGAAAAACAGAAAGTGAATGTGCGGATCATTGCCGCGACAAATCAGGATCTGCGGGAGGCCATTGCGAAAAAAGCCTTTAGGGAAGATCTGTATTACCGGCTCAATGTTATCGAGTTTCATCTGCCGCCTCTCCGGGAGCGTCCGGAGGATATCATACCTCTGGCCCAGGCTTTCATCAGGAAATACAACCCCATACTGGGGTCACGGGTCTCCGGCATCCAGGAGTCTGCCCGGCAGGCCATGCAGCAGTATGATTGGCCGGGGAACGTCCGGGAGTTGGAAAACGCCATCGAACGTGCTGCCAACTATGTTTGGGAGGGAGAGATCAGCATCGACAACCTGCCGGCCCAGATCCGGAAAGGCCCTGTTTCTCCCAGGGAACGCAGCCCCTCCTATCAAGTGACCATGATGGATACCGAGAAGGTTCTGCTGTTGGAAGCTTTGGAGAAGACCGGCGGCAATAAGAGCGCGGCAGCCCGGCTTCTGGATATAAGCCGTTCCGCCTTCTACGAACGGCTGGCCAAGTATGGCATCAAGTAATATTAAAACAATGAATGATAGAAACGAGGCATAAATTATGAAGATCACCATTATGTATTTCAGCCCTACGGGTACTACGAAGAAAACCCTTAAGGCTTTCGGGCAAAAGCTTGCGGAGGTTTTACATACAGAGCCGATCCAGGAGCTGGATTTTACTCCAAAAAAAAATCGGGAACGGGAATATCGCTTTTCAAATGAGGATCTGGTAGTGCTGGGTCTTCCGGTCTATGCGGGACGGCTCCCCAATGTGCTGAAAGAGTTTATCGGATCCATACAGGGCGAGGGTGCCATGGGGGTAGCCATTACTCTTTTCGGGAACCGGAGCTTCGACGACGCCCTGGTGGAGTTGAGGGATAGGATGAAGGAAAACGGATTTCGGGTTTTGGGAGCCGGTGCCTTTGTGGGAGAGCATTCCTTCTCCCGGATTTTAGGGAAGGGCCGCCCAATGCCGGAGGACTTGGAGAAGCTTTCGGAGTTTGCCCTTGCAGTGGCGGCGAAGGCTAAAGAGGAAAACCCCGACACAGGCTTTGCCGTAGCGGGAGAAGTCCCTTATCGTCCTTACTATACTCCCAGGAATATGGCAGGAGAACCGGTGAATTTCCTCAAGGCCAAGCCCCTTACATCCTCAGCTTGCATCGACTGCAAGCTGTGCGTAAAGCTGTGCCCCATGGAGTCCATCAACTATGAAGATACATCACTGGTCTCGGGCATCTGCATCAAATGCAGCGCTTGTGTGAAGTTTTGTCCGGTAGGCGCCAAGTATTTTGAGGATGAGGGGTTTATTGGTCATGTACAGCAGCTTGAAACTACATTTTTAGAACCCAAAAGAAATCAGTGGTTTACATAGACCTGTGTCGACGAGCGCAGAGGTTTGGCTCGACTCCACTTTACTTTTTAAAAATATTGTAGATTGCCCCCGTAAGAACGAGAGCAATCCCTATCAGGGAAATCAGATCCAATTTTTCTTTTAAAATAATTACTGCCAATATCGGGGCGATAGCTGCTTTCACCAGAAAAGTGGCCGACCCCGTTTTTGCGTTTGAATCGGCGATCGCCTGAAAATAAAACAAATAAGCCACGCCTGTGACAAAAATGCTCAGGTACATGACGATCATGAGATTATCCGGCCACACCCCGGCGATCACCGGCCTTCCGGTAATTAAAAGGATTGCCAGCAGAGTCAAAGATCCAAAGATAAAGCTTATGCTTGTCTGAGTTACCAACCCCAGTTTAGCAACGCTGACCTTTCCCATGACGCTGTAAAGTCCGAAGAGAAAGGCTCCGCCAAGGACCAGCAGTATGCCGGCTGCGGTATTTCCTTCATCCATGTTTAGGGGGTTTACCATTAACAGGATCCCTGCGATGCTCACAACCAGGGCTGTAATGTTTTTTCTTTCCATTTTTTCTTTTATTAGAAAATGGGCAAAAAGCATGGTAAACAAAGGATTTACGCACATGATGATCGCTGCGGTGGCAGCATTCGCTCTCATGACCCCAAGTTGAAACAGCACCATGCTAAGAGGGATGCAAACAATGCCCAAAAGCAGCATATATAAATAATCTTTTGTCGATATCGATGTCTTTTTCCGCTTTATCTCAGCCAGCGCGAAGGGCAGCAATAACAAACCCCCTATCATAAAGCGCAAAAATGTCAGCTGCAGCTGGCCCAGTTGGTTTCCGGCAAGTTTCAGGGAAACCTCCATGGTGCCGAAGAAAAACGCTGCTAAAAATATGTAAAGTGCTACTTTTTTCATCTGTGGGTCATACTCCTGTAGCTCAATAAAAAATCTGCCGTTTCGGCAATGCTCTTCCCGCTGATCATTGGCAGAAATATCTCGATTTTTATTCAATCGATATGCTTATTATACCATTAAAACATCCGCCTTACCATTACTATATGCGGTTTTTAGACAAAAAGTGTGTCCTCATAGGCTCAATACGACTTGGGATACAACAAATTGGTCAAAAACTGTTGGAAATGTATTCTTTTGATTCAAACAATATATTAGAATGCATCCAATTCATAATTAGCCTATAGAATCAAATTCGTATACATAGAGCCTTTATTCTGGCGACACTAATGTGCCGGATGTTGAACTCCCGGATAAAGTAACCGGATTTTCTGATTATAAAATAAGCCGGGGCACAATTTATTCTTGATATCCAACAAAATAGCAGGGTTAAAAAAAGATAGCCGATCTCGATTTGGGCGTAGCTATCTTATTCTAAATTCATAGTTTTTATTAGTCAGGCGAATATTTTACATACCTGTGATTAAAAAGAAAAGTGCCAAAGTCGGCGATATTACTCCTGTTAAAATCACCCCTTTTCCCTCACTTTCTCTTTATTCAGATTATATCACAACTCTCTCTCAACCTCATCAGCCGTTACCTTTACCATATTGTTTAGAAAATCTAATTCGGGTAATAGGTAGAATCCTGATTTAGAGCCGGTATATTTATTATTTGTACTAAAAAATTAAATCCGTAACGGGTACATTTTCTATTGGAAGGTTTTTTGCTTCCGGTAAATTGAATCCGTAGAGAGTACATAATTAAGAGGATACATTATTTATTGTAAGGAGATTTGCATTGCGATATACTGATATGCAGGTGAATTACCTGATGGAGAGGAGATCTGAAGTTGGAAAGAGAAACATTGGAGCAAAGGACTGGATTTGCCGGGACTATAAGTGAATATACAGAGCTGATCCTGAAGCAGATCAAGGAACAGGTGGGCGATAGAAAAGTGCTGTGCGCATTGAGCGGCGGGGTAGACAGCTCTGTCTGCGCAGCTTTGGTGCATAAGGCGGTGGGAAATCAGCTGATATGCATCTTCGTGGATCACGGACTGATGCGAAAGGGCGAGCCTGAGATGGTAGCCGAGATCTTCGGCAGGCAGTTCAACATGAAGCTGATTTCTGTCGATGCGGAAGAACGCTTTCTGGATAAGCTTTCCGGCATCGAAGACCCGGAAAAAAAGAGGAAGATCATAGGCGAAGAGTTTATCCGGGTGTTTGAAGAGGAATCAAGGAAACTCGGCAAAATCGACTTCCTTGTGCAGGGAACGATTTACCCCGACATTATTGAGAGCCGCTCCGACAAGGGTGTCGTAAAATCGCACCACAATGTGGGCGGGCTGCCGGAAGATTTTGATTTTGAATTGGTGGAACCGATTAAATTTCTCTTTAAGGATGAGGTGCGGCAGGTGGGAGAGATCCTTGGGCTGCCCCATGAGCAGGTTTGGCGTCAGCCTTTCCCAGGCCCGGGATTAGGTGTAAGAGTTGTAGGAGCCGTCACTAAAGACAAAGTCAGGATAGTTCGTGAATCAGATGCGATTTTCCGCGAGGAAATCAAAAACGCCGGTCTGGAACAAAAAATATGGCAATATTTTACCGTATGCCCGGGGAGCAGATCCGTCGGTATCAAAGACGGCAGGAGGACTTACGGCCAGGCGATCGTGCTGCGGGCAATATTGAGCAGCGATTCAATGTCAGCTCATGTGGCGGAACTGTCATACCAACTGCTTCACAAAATCACCATTAGAATCACCGATGAGGTGGATGGCGTAAACAGGGTCATGTACGACATCACCCCTAAGCCTCCGGGAACGATAGAGTGGGAATAGGATAAATGCCGGAAGACAAGATAAAGATAAGAAAAATTACCAAGCCGTCTTTGTGCCGCCGGGTCATGGACACATATCCCGGGATGTGATTAACATCCCTGAGGTCCAGGTCTATATCGAGGATTTCGGCAAGCCAGACGACATCTGCCTGGTTGCGGAAACGGGCGGCATAGTGATTGGAGCGGCCTGGAGTCGCATTCTATTCCATCCGGGGAAAAAGGGCTATGGAAATATCGACGAACATACGCCGGAACTGGCCATTTCAATACTGCCGGAATATCGTGGAATGGGCACAGGTACAAAATTGTTAGAGAGCCTTTACATGGAACTTGAGAGCGGAGGGTATAGGCAGATATCTCTTTCTGTAAAAAAGAGAATCCCGCTGTCCGTCTTTACACACGAACAGGATTTACGATCATCGGCAATAACGAAGAGGATTATATAATGCTGAAGAGGCTGATCGGCGCTGATCAGCCTGTCGCTTTCGGCTTGTCACTGGAAGAGTTATGGAAGTTATTCCCCATTGAACTGAAAGAATACGATCCGCAGTATTCTAAATGGTATAAAGAAATTAAAAACGAGCTCGTTGCCATTTTGGGCGACAGCATTTTGCGTATCAGCCATATCGGGAGTACAGCGGTAGAAGGGTTTTTGTCAAAACCCATCATCGACATACTTTTAGAAATAAAGCATCAGGATGCGGTCGCATGAGGCAAGGGGACGCTTTGTTTGCCACCCTTTGCCTCAATCCGGTTGCCTCCCCCGGCGGGCGCTGCCCGCCTGAAATGTAAACCAAGACCCCGGTCAAAGAAGGATTTGGTTTACATTTGATCTTGATCCTACCCCCCGGCGGGTGCAACTCTTAAATCAGCTAAAACTGACCAAATTACATTTTGTGTATAACAAACAGCAAAAATAGAGGCTCAAACTCTAAAATCACGCTGTGTGATCAGCTAAATTTTGAAAAAAAGCAATCTGTGTATAACAAAATGCCATTTTGTTATACACAAACACGTCTTTCTTTGATTTTTAGCTGATTTTGTGAGTTGTACTCCTTAAATTAGGGCAGATATTCAGCATTATTTATACACAGATTCGATTTAAGTGCAAAAAAAGATAACGGGTACCCACCTGTGATTCTGATGTGGGCTTGGAAAAATGCCTCCATTGTTTAGCTGAAGCACCGAGTTGAATTCATATTTAGAGGTATAGCCTTTATTCTTTATCTTACATACCTTCAATAGCAGCAGCAGAGGCTGTGGAGAGTGTGGGCAGCATGCATAATGTTTTATGTTGTCCAAGCCATGTGAGCAGCCGCCCAGTCACTGAGCTCAGATAAGATTCTATATGCTGTAAGATCGCCGTATATCAAGTAAGCGGTTGTTCACATGGCGGCACTATCCATCAGCCCAGTCTGTCAGAATCCGAAAAGCAACCAGAAACCCGGCCGAGATATAGAAATAGTTGCCTCGGGTTTTGGAAAGGCAACTGCCCGCTGGCAATATAGCTCATGGCGGGCGCTGCCCGCCGGGGTGGCAAACAAAGCGTCCCCTTGCCTCTCCGTATGCGGAAAACAGGTTGAGAAGGACAGCAAGTTCTGCAGGCATTGCGGCGCTGTGCAGGAAATACTGTGTCCGGGCTGCGGCAAAGTCTACAAGGAAATGATCAAGTTCTGCAGCGAATGCGGAAGCAGTCTTGAAGCAAAGGAGGAGCCAAGCAATGAAAATGCGTAAGATCTGGTGGCCGTTTTGGCTGCTGTTTATCGGGTTTTGGTTGATGGTATATTGGCCGATTGCAATCGTTTTGTTCTTTATTAAGCTGATCGCGGATCAT
>JAKJCD010000032.1:11168-13977 GCA_022706625.1 Bacillota bacterium
GCTCCTTGCATTTTCCGGACTTATTTCGATAATAACCGCCGCGCTTACCATTGTTGATACCGTCAGGACTACTCCGAACGATATTGTAACGATAATACTGATGACTCTTTTTGCTGTTTTGTCAGGATATATCACATTTCTTGGCTGGAATCGAATAAAGATCGGAAAGGTTCTCGGTAGATATGCAAAGGTGGTTTATGCAAGGCAGAAGCTTTCGGTCTATGATCTGGCAAATGAAATAAAGGAGCCGGATATCGATAAGATAAAAACCAACCTGGAGCTGATAAGATCATCCCGTCTTCCTTCGTATTGCTACGACCGGGAAACCATGAGAATTGATGTCAATGCTAAGGATACATCTTTAGAGTCGGGCAAACTAAGGACGGTAGTTTTTAACTGCAGCGCATGCGGAGCGCCCAATCAGATTTTAACAGCAGAGGATGAGGTTGCATGTAAATATTGCGATACGGCTAATTACGTCAGCTGATTTTTAACCTTAAGAGTTTTTCATCATTACGCTTTCAATGACATCCGAAACATCCTCACAGGAATCGCATGCTTTCTCCATAATATGGAACACATGGGTCCAGGCAGAGACACCTACCGGATTCATTTCGCTGACATACAGCCTTCTTGTAGCTTCGGTGTACAGCTTATCACCATCTTCTTCCAAGCGGTTGACTTCAACGATATGCTTATGGAGTGTCTTTGACTTACGGAAATTACTGAATTCTTCAAGAGCCTTTTTCAGTTCACAGCAGCATTGTTCGATTATATGGGCAACATCCAGAGCGTCCTTTCTGATCACGGTGATATTGAACATATAAAGACGCATCAGCACATCCTCTATGGAATCCGTGACATCGTCGATCTGGTGTGCCATTGCCATGATGTCCTCACGCTCGATGGGGGTTATGAACTCCTTTGCCAGCCGCTCCATCATAAGATGCTTTTCAAGATCGGCTCCGTGTTCGATCTCATGCATTTCTATCATCCTTTGTTCCAGATCCTCAGGATGGTAGTCAGTCATGACTTCAATCAGCAGTCTCGCCGCCTCGCATGAGTAGTCCACCAGTTTAACAAATGTATTGAAATAATCATTATCTTTACGCGCCATTTGCTTATTCCTTTCTTACTGCTTATCAAAAAATCATCATGAATACCCAGGCTGTAAAAAACCCGATGAGTCCGCAGCCCGGGAAGGTGAGGATCCATGTCAAAACCATTTCCCGGACCACACCCCAGTTAACAGAGGATAATCTTTTAGCCGCACCTACGCCCATTATGGCCGTGGTCTTTGTATGAGTTGTGCTTACCGGGATCCCAAATACCGAGGAAAGAAACAAACAGGCAACTGCCGCAAGATCTGCGGAAAAGCCCTGATGTTTTTCGAGTTTTACCATATCCATCCCAACGGATTTGATTATCCGATATCCTCCTATGGAAGTACCGAGAGCCATTATCAAGGAACAACACACCATCAGCCAAATTGGAATCACAAATTCCGTACTGCCGGCTTGTCCTTTTGCTAAAAACATACCCAGCATGAAAACGCCCATGAACTTTTGCCCATCCTGAGCTCCATGCATGAAAGCCATGCCCGCCGCTCCGGCTATCTGAGCATTTTTAAAGAAATAGAAAGTCTTGCGGCGATCTGCTTTCGCAAAAAGAATACCTATACCTTTGCAGGCAAGCCAACCTGCAGAAAAACCCAATCCGGTAGAAAGCAAAAGCCCGTACAGCACCTTTACCCATTCGTGGGGATTGATTCCCGACAGGCCTCCCTGAAGTGCAATCGCTGCACCGGAAATGGCAGCGATCAAAGCATGGCTTTCACTGGTTGGTATCCCGAACCACCATGCACCGGTAGCCCATATCACAATAGCGAGCATAGCGGCACATAAAGCTACCAATGCTTCATGAGGGTCCCCTCCGAAATCCACCATTTTGTAAATAGTTTCTGCGACGGTAGCATTTACAACCGTCATTATAAGCACGCCCAAAAAATTAAAAATCGCTGCCATAAGAATGGCCGAAGCCGGTCTCATCGAGCGAGTGGATACACAGGTTGCGATTGCATTAGGAGCATCTGTCCAGCCGTTCACCAAAATTACTCCCAAAGTTAACAGCGTAATAATCATAAAGGCAGGGTCAGATACTGCCTGCTCAATAAAGTTTGAAAACGTAATTGTCATTATTTCTCCTTGCATCTTATCTTCCAATGTGATGATACCCGCTTTTTGTTCATGAAGCAAGTGTAACTTTGTCCGAGGTCTGCATCACATAACAATGGCAAGGCCCAAAACGGGCCATGCCATTGTTTTTATGCCTTTTATGCCGTGTCATATGAAGCTCCTGCAGTATTGTCACGCTTGATTTCACCGCAGTATGGCGGGGCCAGACATTATTTTGACATCTTATATGCTGTTCCGGACCATAAGCCGTTAATAAAACGATCTCTTTCTTTTTCCCTGGAAATAATTCTATTTAAATTCTCTGCACTACGGCTGCTAAATAAATACATCATAATCTTTTCCATTTCTGTTCTCCTTTCTGAATGCCAGGTAAATAACGGATTATTGTTATTAAATTATCACATCCTATGTTTGTGTAAAACCTCGATATTGCTGCTTTCAATATGATTCTAACACGATTTTTATTAAAAAGCAAGCCGAATATTAGTTATTTTGTTATTATTTTAACATTAATTTCAAAAACAAAAGAGCGCCCTGCGGGCGCCCTCTTTACATACGAACTTTATTCTTTGATAGATGCTACGACACCGGCTCCCACCGTCCTGCCGCCTTCT
>JAKJCD010000033.1:0-234 GCA_022706625.1 Bacillota bacterium
GCTTTGGCACAACATACATGATAAGTTTTGTACAGCTGAATCAGTGTTTATTTCAATGACAAAAAGGACACCGGTTCGCGATGTCCTTTCATTGTACTTGTATCATGCCGCTTCGGCTATGCTGCTCTTGGCTTACATCATGCCCATTCCGCCGCCGCCCATGGGAGGCATCGGAGGCGTGTCTTCCTTGATATCGACTACGCCGGCCTCGGTGGTGAGGAGCATGGCGGATAC
>JAKJCD010000033.1:244-13809 GCA_022706625.1 Bacillota bacterium
AAGCCGCATTCTGCAGGGCGGATCTGGTGACCTTTGCGGGATCTACGATACCGGCCTTCATCATATCCTCATATTTTTCGCTGATGACATTGAATCCGATGCCCGGATTTTCGCCCTTGATCTTGGCTACAACTACCGAGCCTTCCATGCCTGCATTTTCTGCAATCAACCTTACCGGTTCTTCCAGAGCTCTCATTATAATGCCGGCCCCGGTCTTCGTATCGCCGGAAAGCCCATCCACATATTTGGCAACTGAGGGGATAACGTTTACAAAAGCAACACCGCCTCCGGAGACGATCCCTTCTTCCACAGCAGCCCTCGTTGCATTAAGTGCGTCTTCGATCCTGAGCTTTCTTTCCTTGAGCTCTGTCTCCGTTGCTGCTCCTACCTGGATCACGGCTACGCCGCCTGACAGCTTGGCAAGTCTTTCCTGGAGCTTTTCACGATCAAAATCGGATGTGGTTTCTTCGATCTGTACCTTGATCTGGGCGATCCTGGCTTTGATGTCTGCCGGGTCTCCCGCACCGTCAACGATCACTGTGTTTTCCTTATTGACTTTAACGGTTGCTGCAGTGCCCAGCATATCCAGAGTAGCTTCTTTCAGATCATAGCCTAACTCATCCGAGATCACGGTGCCGCCGGTAAGGGTGGCAATATCGGCCATCATGGCCTTCCTTCTGTCGCCGAAGCCCGGGGCCTTGACAGCTACGCACTCAAAGGTGCCTCTCAGCTTATTGACAACGATGGTAGCCAGTGCTTCCCCTTCCACATCCTCTGCAACTATGAGGAGCTTCCTGCCTTGCTGAACTATCTGCTCCAATATGGGCAGCAGATCCTGGATATTGGTGATTTTCTTGTCGGTCAGTAAAATATATGGATTTGACAGAACAGCTTCCATCTTTTCAGCATCTGTGACCATGTAAGCAGACAGGTAGCCTCTGTCGAACTGCATGCCTTCCACTACTTCCAGTGTGGTGCCCATAGATTTGGATTCCTCTACGGTAATGACGCCGTCGGTGCCTACCTTTTCCATGGCATCGGCGATAAGGTTCCCGATTTCTTCTTCTCCTGCGGAAATGGAGGCGACCTGTGCGATATCATGCTTTCCTTCAACGGGGATGGAAATGCCTTTGATTTCCTCTACGGCTACATCTACGGCTCCCTGGATACCCTTTTTCAGTATCATCGGATTTGCACCGGCAGCAACATTTTTAAATCCCTCTCTGATAATGGCCTGAGCAAGCAGGGTAGCTGTTGTCGTTCCGTCACCGGCCACATCGTTGGTCTTGGTGGCGACTTCTTTGACAAGCTGTGCTCCCATATTTTCAAAAGCATCTTCCAGCTCTATTTCTTTTGCAATGGTCACGCCGTCATTTGTAATGACCGGGCTTCCGTATTTTTTATCAAGCAGTACGTTCCTGCCCTTTGGTCCCAGGGTGATTTTAACTGTGTCTGCCAGCTTATCGACTCCGGTCAGCAGCTTTTTTCTGGCTTCCTCGCCATAATTGATTTCCTTTGCCATCTTCTATCTTCCTTTCTTTTCCAATATGTTTTATGGGTTATACGACTGCAAGAATATCTCTCTGTGATACGATGGTATATTCCTCACCGTCGTATTTGATTTCGGTGCCGGAATATTTCGAGAAGATCACGATATCTCCTACTTTTACTTCCATTTTGACTTCTTTCCCGTCAACGGTGCCGCCTGGGCCTACTGCCATGACTTCAGCCATCTGGGGCTGCTCTTTTGCCTGTCCGGGGAGCACGATGCCGCTCTTGGTTTTCTCCTCCGCCTCCAATCGCTTGATGACAACTCTGTCGCCCAAAGGTTTGATGTTCATTCTCAAATCTCCTTCCGTCTTGATTATATTAATTTTTTATTGATATTGTTAGCACTCATTAGTATGGAGTGCTAACAATAATCTAATATACTCTCCAAGGATTGTCAATAGTTTTTCCAAGATTTTTTATTTTTAGACCGGCTCAACAATAATTTGAAAGGACAGGTCATATAAAGCAGTTATTTTATACCCCTGATATCGATATCAACAGCCATTATATTGAACGCCGTCATTGCCTCTACCTGCTTAGATATCTTGTTCTGAAGCTCTTTTGCCACATCGATGATCATAACTCCGTATTTCATAAGCACAAAAACGACGATCCTGACTCCGTCTTCGCTGCTTTCAACGTTCACCCTCAGTACAGTGACCACCCCCGGCACCTGTCCGCTTATATAAATGGCGATGTCTGTTATTACCTTATCCGAAAGATCATAGTCTCCCAGATAACTGTAAGTCGGCCTTACGACAGTCTTCTCCGCATAAGTGGTCTTCCCTCCACGGATTCTGAATATGCGCAGGGGATCCAGAAAATAACCGGAAAACTGCCTCTTTATCTGAAAGGTCGGCGCCGGTATAACATGCTTGCCCAGCTCTCTCCGCTGCTTCTTAGCTGCCTCTCTCTGTCCTTCTGTGGTGATCTCCTCTATAGAGATCATCCTGTCGGGCTCAGGAAGGTCAAGCCGCCTTCTGATTTTGTCCACCATATCCTCTGATGTCCCCAGTATGAGTACCCCCGGAGGGTCTGCTTCCTTTATCTTGTCCCGTACTTGACGACAGTGTTCGTCGTCGGTGAAAAGCGCGGTTTTGATAGCTTTGATTCTTGTATTCTGCCGCTTTGCCGAAACCCCGGCCATGACTCTGTTCCCATAGATAAACAAGCCGTCATCTATGATAGCCTCAAGATCCAGCTCTTTACATAGGCTCATAGCCTGATAGCTTTTGCCTGTTCCGCTCTTCCCGTATAATCCGTAAACTTTCATATAAATACACCCTTAAAATTGTTGTTGCATGGAGTTTATTCTGCTATAATACTCTTGTTCGGCTTTTTAATTCGACGGACAATACATAAAGGAGGATTTAACCATGGCTTATGTTATCAATGATTCCTGCATCGCCTGCGGAGCTTGCGCTCCCGAGTGTCCCACAGAAGCGATATCGGAAGGTGATCCCATTTATATCATCGACCCTGACAAATGTATCGACTGCGGTGCTTGCGCGGATGTATGCCCTACAGACTCTCCTAATCCGGAATAGGCTGTAGTCATATAAGAGTTAATAACCGTTTCCTGCGAAACGGTTATTTTCGTTTATTCATAATGTGATTTTTCTCACCCGCATGCCATGCCGTTTTGTCTCACGGCTGATCCCGGTGGCTGATATAGTATGCCAGCGCATTAAGGCTGTCGCTTAAATGAACGTTTTCCAACACAACGCTATCATCTACCTCGATATCTGCGGGTGCAAAGTTCCATATGCCTTTCACTTTTCCTTCAGCCAGTTTGTCCGCAACATCCTGTGCACTGCTTTTCGTAGTGCAGATTATGCCGATATCCACTTCATTTTCCTTAAGGTATTTCTCAAGCAGCTCATAATCCTGGACTTCGATATCATTGATCCTGATCCCGATGAGCTTGGGGTTCACATCGAACATCGCAACTATTTTGAATCCCCTTTTATAATAGGTTGCATAATTTGCTATAGCCTGCCCCAAATTGCCGCAACCGATTATTACCATGCAATACTCTCTATCCAATCCTAAGATCAGACCGATCTGGGTGAAAAGGCTTTGAACGTTGTAACCGTAGCCTTGCTGGCCAAAGCCTCCAAAGTTGTTGAAGTCCTGCCGTATCTGAGATGCTGTATAGCCTGTTAAATTGCTGAGCTCTTTTGATGAAATCCGCTCAATGCCTTTGCCCGCCAGCTCTTCCAGTATCCTCCTGTAGCGTGGGAGCCTCCTGATTACCGCATTAGATATCCTGACGTTGTCTTTCATTTTCTCCACTTTCTCCTAAAATACCCGCATTGCCACAATGTCTGTTTTATACTATACTGTAAACGTTATTGAGAATTGTACATCGCCGACACCGGCAAGGAATCAAAAAAACATTGATCCGGAAGGGTATATTGATTCATCTGTACTGTGTGCAGTATACCATATTTGTATCATAAACTCAATAAATAATATTAGAAATGTAACCGGTTTCCGCCAATTTACAGGAAGAACCGGGGCAGGTTTCCCATGATAATCGCATCAGCATCGGAAATAAGCAAATCCTTCGGAGTCAATACGGTGCTTAATAAGGCCTCCTTTCATATCAACGAAGGTGACCGCATCGGCATTATCGGAGACAACGGAGCCGGCAAAACCACTTTGCTGTCCATACTCTCGGGAGAGCTTTCTTATGATTCCGGCGAGCTTTTCATTTCAAGCCGTACGGATATGGGATATTTGAAACAGCATGATAATTTCTCTTCTGATAATGCCGTATATCCTGAAATGCTTGCCCTCTTTGCTGAAACTGCTGCGGTCGAGGAATCAATGCATCGCCTGTCCGGGCTGATTTCTCAAAAATCTTCAAAGGGCGAGAATGTGGAAGGGCTCCTCCTGGAATACGACGGGCTGATGCAGGATTTTGAGCGAAAGAGGGGCTTCACATATAAAAGCGAAATAAAAGGTGTTTTATCAAGTATGGCTTTCCCGGAAGAATACTATGACAAAAAAATATCGATGCTGTCGGGAGGTGAAAGAACGCGGCTTGCGCTGGCATCCCTGCTTCTTCGAAACCCCGGGCTGCTCCTCCTTGACGAGCCTACCAACCATTTGGATATCGGGACTTTAAAATGGCTCGAACAATATCTGAAAAACTATTCGGGGACTCTTTTGATCGTATCACACGACCGCTATTTTCTCGATCAGACTGTAAACAGGATTTTCGAGATACAAAACTCCTCCCTTTCTGTATATGAAGGCAACTATACTGTCTATCGCGAAAAAAAGCAGCGAAAAGAAGAAGCTGCGGAAAGAAAATATGAGATGCAGAGCCGGGAGATCCGCCGCCAGGAAGACATCATACGCCGCTTCAGGCAGCATGGCACGGAAAAGCTGGCCAAAAGGGCCGCATCCAGGGAAAAGCTACTTGACCATATTGAAAGGCCGGAGCGTCCGGCTCCCCTGAAAAAAAATATAAAGATCAATTTCAAGGAAAGGTACGAAAGCGGAAACGATGTGCTGTCTGTGCAGGATCTTTCAATGAGTTTTGCGGCAAGGAACGGATCGAGGGCCCTTTTCTCAGGAATAAGCTTTGATATCAAGCGCAGAGAAAGGATCTGCATCGTTGGTCCTAACGGAGTGGGCAAAACGACTTTGCTCAAGATAATAACGGGTCGGGCAGCTCCTGATTCGGGTTCTATCCGCCTCGGCCGGAATGTGCTGCCCGGATATTACGATCAGGAGCAGGCTTTGCTGAGCAGCGGCCTTACTGTGCTTGAAGAACTCCATGATAGCTTTCGTCTGTACAAAGAAAGTGAACTTAGAAACATTTTAGGCAGCTTTCTTTTCCGAGGGGATGATGTATTCAAACAGGTGAGTGCCCTGTCCGGCGGTGAAAAGGCAAGGCTCTCTCTTCTTAAGCTCATGCTCTCCGGAGCAAATCTTCTGATCATGGATGAACCGACAAACCATTTGGACATTTATGCTAAGGAAACATTTGAGGATGCACTGCTCTTCTTTCCTGGGACAGTGATCATCGTTTCCCATGACCGCTATCTTCTTAATAAAATCCCAACTCGTATTTTTGAAATGTCCCCAAATGGCATCGAGTGCTATCTCGGCGGTTATGATTATTATGTGGAGAAAAAGCAGACCATACTTTCAGGCAAGAGCTACCTTGAAGGCCTGGGCAAAGCAGCTTTATCCGCCTATGACAGCCGTCCCCCGCACGATACCGCACCCAGCCCTTCAAAGGGTGCCCGTTTGGAAGCCAGAAGAAAATCAAAAGAGGAGGAAGCAAAAAAAAGGAGGCTGGAAAAAGACCTTGCAAAGGCTGAGGCTTCCATAGAGGAACTGGAGAAAAAGATACGGATGCTTGAATCTAAAATGTGTCTGCCGGAGGTTTTCTCCGACCATCAGCTTTCTGCCTCATGCTCTCTTGAGCTCAGCCAATCGAAACAGGCCTTGGATGAGGCTTACGAGCATTGGTCAAACCTGCACGAAAGATTTGAAAAATAGGTGTTGCAGTATTCCCACCCTTAATCTATAATAGTTTTCGAAATATGACGGCAGCTTTTCTGTGCTCGCCGCATTAATGGAGGTAAAATATGGTATTTGATAAAATTAAAGAGATCATTGTTGAGCAATTGGGCGTTGATGAGGATTCGATCACGGCAAGCACGCATCTAATGAAGGATCTGGAGGCAGATTCCCTTGATGCGGTAGAAATCATCATGGCGATCGAAGATGAATTTGATATTGAAGTTCCCGATGAGGATGCTGAGAAATTCCAAATCATTGGAGACATTGTAAAATATGTAGAAGAGAAAACCGCCTAAGCTGTTCTTATCAGATTAAACCCATCCTCTGATTTATGGATCAAAAAAGACCGTGTAGCTGTGCTTCACGGTCTTTTGAACTGTTTTACAATGCCATTTGGGGATAAGCATCAAGAGTCATGTCATCAACAAGTCCCTCCCGGTATTGGTAGTAGGCAGCGCAGCCTATCATGGCCGCATTGTCCGTACAAAGCAGAGGGGACGGGCAATAGAGGTCGATGCCTGCCTTGCCGCAGTTTTTTTTAAGCATTGACCTTAGCAGGCTGTTGGCGGCAACGCCCCCTGCAAGAACCAGCTTATTGCCGCCGGTCACAGCGGCTGCTGCCATAGCCTTTGCAACCAACACCTCTACTACCGCCAGCTGAAAAGCCGCCGCCACATCGGCGGCGATGATTTCTTCGCCCTTTTGCTTCTTTGCGTTCAGATAATTCAGTACCCCCGTCTTTAAACCGCTGAAACTAAAATCGAGACTGTCCTTTTCCAGCATAACTCTTTTAAATTCAACACTGTGGGGGTTCCCTCCCTTTGCGGCTTCATCTATTTGGGGTCCGCCGGGATAGCCGAGGCCAAGGACCCTCGCCACCTTGTCAAAGGCTTCTCCCGCCGCATCGTCTCTGGTCCTGCCCAGGATCTCGTATTCATTATATCCCTTAACATGGATCAGATGAGTGTGGCCGCCGGACACAACCAGTGCAGGGAAAGGCGGCGCAAGGTCTCTATGTTCTATGTAGTTGGCGCTGATATGCCCCTTTATATGGTGGACTCCGGCCAGCGGTTTGCCGGCTGCGTAGGCGAAAGCCTTGGCGGCAGCTATTCCTATGAGCAAGGCGCCCACCAATCCGGGCCCGGCGGTTACACCGATCAAGTCTACATCTTTTAAAGAAACTCCAGCCTCTCTTACGGCCTTTTCATAGACAATACTTAAGTTGTTCAGGTGATGGCGGGATGCCACCTCGGGCACAACTCCGCCGAATACCCTGTGCACCTCTATCTGCGATGATATCACATTGGACAGTACTTCTCTGCCATCAGCGACCAAAGCCACCGATGTTTCGTCGCAGCTGGTCTCAATTGCCAGGGTGATGAATTTATTTTTTTTCAGGCTCTCCATATATATTTCTTTCTTTACTATGCCTCGGCACCCCCGAAACCATATCCTTTCAGGAGGGCGGAGATCCCATCACATTTTATTGTCGGGAAGCCCCACGTCCATTCCCAGCGAGCATCGATAATCCGCCGTCATATGTCGGCAGTTTTCGCAGGAGAGGTAATTTGTCATATTGAATGAGTTCACATCACGCCTTCTGGAAAACCGTCGGCAGTCAGTGACGACGTTAAGCATATCGTCGCCGTAATCTAAATCTCTGTCATCGTTTATACTGTTTTTCATCTGCGCCTCCAAGTCATTCTTAGTTTTCTCATTTTCACGAAAATGCTTTATGACTTAGTATTCCGCAGTGGATCATCTTCTATTCCCTCCACAGTATCAGAGCGTCTTCCATGTTGTCGGAATAGTACTCTTTCCTGATGCCTGATATTTTAAAACCCATTTTTTTATAAAGCCCTATGGCCGGCTCGTTGGATGCCCTGACCTCGAGTGTATGCTTTAAAATGCCGTCCTCCCCCGATATCCGGATCATTTCGGAAAGCATCATTTCCCCGAGTCCCATTTTCCTGTGCTCGGGATGCACAGCCAGGTTCGTGATATGGCCTTCGTCAATGATTGACCACATCCCGGCATAGCCGATGATCTTCCCTGCAGTCGCCGTAACGATATAAAAGGCGGCCTCGTTGGACAGCTCATGTAAAAAAGCCTGCCTGCTCCATGGGAGGGTGAAGCATATGCGATCCAGCTCCGCCATGGCATCAGCATCATTTATACTCGCTTTGCGTATGATTCCGTTCATTTTATATTCTCTTGCTTCCTGCATTCAAGTTTTCTTTCGGCTTCTGCTTTCCTTAGATATACCGGCTGCATCTTTGAAAATTCTTTTGCTCCTCCGGCATTGGCGATATCAAGCGCCTCCATCGCTACCGAGGATGCCTTTTGTAACCTGTTATCGGGATCCGCCAATATCCGATTCACATCGTCATTCATCGATAGGCGTTTTGTCGAGACTGCCCATTTTTTGATAGAATCAAGGCTGACCGTGATTCCGTCGCCGAAAAACCGGACATCCATTTTATGATCGGGGTCAAAGCCTTCCACTGCGGCGAGAAACTCTTTGGGATCATATGCATCGTCCTTTACCGCCTGGCAGCAGCTGCCCTCTTCCCAATAATAAGCTCCGGCATAAACCTGATCTCTCCTGGCATCGAAAAGGGGACAGACCAGTCCTTTGAATTCCGGATCATTCCGGACAAAGGACCGCAATGTGGGTACGCATATGCCAGGTATGCCGAGAGCCTGAGCCAGGGCCTTTCCCGTAGCCATGCCGATTCGTATCCCCGTGAAGGACCCGGGGCCTTCAGACACTGCAATATGAGTCACATCGTCTATTGCCAATCCGCATTTTTCGAGCAGATCATCTATCATGGGAATCAGATTCTGCAAATGCGACAGCATTTTCTCAGACGTTTCTTCGCTCACTGCGCCTCTATCATTGATGAGAGCGACAGAAGCTTTAGGACCCGTTGTCTCGATCGCCAGTATTTTCATTGATTTGAAAAGTTCTTTCATTTTCTCCAATCCCATAGCTTATGTGAATGCGGATGGCTCTTTCCGGTATCAAACCTTCAATGCGGTCAGCCCACTCGACCACACAGACACCATCGCCGTAAAAGTATTCCTCGAATCCCAGCTCATACATCTCTTCCTCATCATTAATACGATAGACATCGAAATGATACAGTGGAATCCTTCCGTCCTTATGTTCATTGATAATGGTAAATGTAGGGCTTGTGACCAAAGATGCTACTCCGAGACCTTTCGCTACCGCCTTGGTAAAAGTCGTCTTGCCGGCGCCCGGCTCTCCTGTCAGCGCTACCACGGTGCCCGGCAAAAGCCTTGCCGCAAGCTCCATCCCTAATTTTTCGGTCTGCTTTTCGTTTTTAATAAATATTATCGGCATACCTTCTCCGATCCTTCGACGCTCTCTTCATTTTGCTTTCGCCGGCGGCACCCCTCCCTGCAGGAAGCGGCTTGCCTCCGCCGGCTCTTGCCTTATCTGTGTAAAAACCTGGCTATCGGTTTGTATACCAAAAATGCCACAACGCTGTTTACTCCTGCCTTCAGCAGGTTAAAGGGTAGAAAGATGGGGATTATCATAGCGATTACAGCCTCCACAGGGACGCCCATATAAATAGGCGTAATAATAAGGTTCCAGCCTAACATTGTGACGGTCATGGTCAAAGTCCCCGCTATAAGGGCAACAACTGCCATCTTCTTAGTCTTGTGTCCTTTATAAATCAGCCCGGCCACCAATACATAAGAGCCGGTGGCCACTACGTGCATAAAAAATCCGATGATCCCGTCGCCGGCCAGTGCAAAAGCCTGTATAAAGCTCACAACGACAGTTATTGCGATGCCTGACAAAGGGCCAAAAGCAAAACCGCTGATGATGATGGGAATATCAGCCGGGTCATAGACCAGGAAGGGCGCCGGGGGGAAGGGTATCCTCACCACAAGCACCAAGGCCAGTGAAATTGCAGCCAGCATTGCCATCTTGGATAAACGGGCAGTTTTTTCTGTACGATTCATTTCAAATTCCTCCTTTTATTGCCTGGCTGTTTACTTCAAGCAAACAGTCGGCTAGCCTCTGCCGGGATCGATCCGGCGGTTTTGGGAATCTGTCAGGAAAAAGTCAGCCCCGGGAGGTTTCCCAGGGCATTGGCACGCATCAGTAAATCAATCCGTGTTTCTTTCATCCGGACTTTCTCTGCATTTCTGCAGAACTCGTAGCATTCGCTCTTTACCGCCGGTGAGGAATTTCGCCTCGCCCTGAAACAGATTTTCTATAAGAAATTATACGCAAATCCTCTTATTTTGTCAACTCATGAATGCTGTCGGCAAATATTTTCGTTGCAGTGATCAGGTTTTCAATGAGTATATATTCGTTTTTTTGATGAGCCAGTTCCGGCTCACCCGGAAAGGTCATGCCGAAGGCCACCGCATTTTCCATGGACCTGGCATAGGTTCCCCCTCCGATTATCATTGCTTTGCTTTCCTTATCTCCCGTATGCCTGCGGTAGACCTCCATAAGGGTCGTTATCAGCGGATCGTCCGAGGGGATGTATATTGGAGGCTGGTGGTTTAGCTTTACCACTCCCAGGTCATATTTATCAAGATACGACATCATGCCGTTGTAGACGGTCTCATCATCAATAGTCACGGGGTAACGGATGTTGACAGTCAGCTTTCCTGCTTCATTATCCGAACGTACCATGCCCACATTGAAGATCAGTTTGCCCGAAGCTTCATCGGAAAAATCGCATCCTATCCTCTCACCGTGAAGATCAAAGCCGATATGCGAGTTAAAGAAATCGATGAAATCAGCCATATCGTCGTTGACGATGCCGATTTTGCAGAGAAATCCCATCATAACTGAGATTGCATTCAGACCCTTTTCCGGTCTTGCCCCGTGGGATGAGATCCCTGAGGCTGTGATCTCAAGGCTTTTGCCAATGCCTTTTACAGCCATCTTATAGCCTGTTTCTTTCCGGTATTCAGCTAAAAGCTCTTTGATCTCATCGTAGGAATCCGCCCTGAGCACGGCCCTTGCATGATCCGCCACCATATTGGCGGCATTGCCTCCCGTGAGGCTTCTCAGCTCTATTCCCTGAAGCTTGCTCTTCCCGAACTTCTTCACCAGTTCGAAGATCATTATGCCCATTTCCCCATGTATCGCCGGGAATTCCGCATCGGGTGTGAAGCCGAAGGAAGGCTTCTCGACCTTTGAGAAGTAAGCATCCATTCCCTTCCATCCCGTTCCCGCTTCTTCATCAAGCCCAAGTATCAGCCGCACTTTTTTACCCGGTGTGAACCCTTCTTCCTTTAAGGCTTTCATGGCATAAAAGGCCGCTATGGCAGGGCCTTTGTCGTCTGCGGCACCCCGTCCGTAGATCCGGCCGTCAGTCACCTGCCCTTCGAAAGGCGGATAGTCCCAATCCGAGCCGGCAGGGACAACGTCCAGGTGGACAAGGATGCCCATGACTTCGGTTTCCCCTTCGGCGGAGCCGGCTTCTCCGCCGGCAGACCGGCCTCCGAATTCAATGTGGCCGCCATAATTGTTAACATTGAGAGTATCAAAATCAGCCTTCCGGCCCATGTCCAGCATATATAAGAATGCCCGGTGCACATCCTCCCCAAAGGGCATATCCCCTTCGGGCCCTCCTGCAACGCCCGGAATCGCAATCAATCCTTTAAGATCCCGAATCATATCATCCCGATAGCTGTCGATCCTCTCTAAATATCCCATTTTTACACCTCTTGCGGCTTTGTCAGATTTTTAATGCCCTTCTGACCGAAAACAACCGCTGAATTAAAGCCCTCTTCCTCTAATGAAGTCAGCTGCTTCCCAAGTTTTTTAGCTTTGACCATGACGCAAACATCAAACCCTTCTGCGCGGAGTGAGTCGGCATCTTCAAGGACAGAAACAAAATCGTCCGTCTTTTCATAAAGAAGAGCCAGTCTTTTCTCATCCAGTCCAAACTTAGCGCCTTCGCCGGATAGCAGTATCTCGGCAATTCTTTCAAATCCGATGGAGAAGCCTACCGCAGGTACGTCTTCACCGATCATGTTTCCGATCATCTTGTCGTACCTGCCGCCGCCGGCAATGGAACTGTTGAACTTGGAGCTGACGATCTCGAATATGGTCCCGGTATAGTAGCCCATTCCCCGTACCAGTGATTTGTCGTATTCGATGCGGTACTTGCTCTTGCTAAGCCTCTCAATGCTGTCGATGATATGGCTGAGTTGTCCGACAACTTCTCCGTCAGTGCAGTATTCCGCCATGGCTGAAATCCCCAGTACCTGATCCGTACCGGCTCCGTCGATAAAACGCTGTACGGCATCGGCGGAAAAGCCTTTTTCCAGCAGCTCCGCCTTTACACCGTCCAAGCCGATTTTATCCAGCTTGTCGAAGGTTATGCATACAGAGAGTATGTCCTCTATCTGAAATCCCGCAGATGCTATCATATCAAAGAGTATCCGCCGGTCGTTGATGCGTACCGTGAAGTCGTCGAAGCCCAGCTCCATCAGAGTTTTGGCTGTGGTATGGATCAGCTCTATCTCGGCTTCCGGCGAGGGATCGCCGATGATGTCGATGTCGCACTGATAAAACTGGCGAAGCCTGCCCTTTTGGGGTCTTTCCGCACGAAACACCTGCCCGATTTGAATGACTTTAAAAGGCGTTCTCAGATGAGCTCTATTATTGGCGTAATATCTGCTTAAGGGCAGCGTCAAGTCAAATCTGAGCCCGCTGTCCACCAGATCTTTCTCCGTTAGGCCTTCTTTGCCGAGATCCAGCTTCTGTCCCCTTTTAAGTATCCTGAAAATCATATTCAGATTCTCTCCGCCGTCGCTCTTATCAAGGCGTTCAATATCTTCTATCATAGGAGTCTCGATCTTTGAAAAGCCATTGTTTTCGTAGCTCCTCAGGATGATCGCCTTTATGGCATCCCTTACTCTTACCTCCTCGGGAAGATAGTCTCTTGTGCCCCTTACGGGTTGCACGGAAATTGTCATATTTATCCCTCCTGCAGCATCGTTCCTTTATAAAACGACATCTATAAAATCATGAATCAGCATTGTGCCTGGGCCCTCCCAAAATATTACTGCATCACTATTCCCATATATAGCCTCTGCCAAGGACGGCCTCCGTCTCCTCATAGGCTTGTCTGGCTCTGCTTAAGTGGCCGGACGCTTTTAATGCTTCATTTTCTTCGAATTCATCATCAAGAGGCACAATAGCGTAGACATCCTTGCCACCCGACTTGTATTTATCCAGCCATGTCCGCATGGCATCCGCACTGATAAAGGTTATCTCCCCGGTCTCTTTGTCGAATTTCAAATTGACCCTTGCTATCATGCCCTGTTCTGTGAAGCGGTTGTTAAGGGTTTCTGCTCTCTGATTGGAAAGAAAGTTTCCCATTGAGTAAAATACCGGAACTTGCTTTCCTGTCTTTTGATTCTCCAATATATCAACCGACTGAAGCACATGGGGATGAGATGCG
>JAKJCD010000034.1:0-358 GCA_022706625.1 Bacillota bacterium
CCTGTACCCAGAGCCATCATGGGCGATATGAGAGATATGATCTGTGAAGAAGCGAAGATCGTAAAATAGCTATCAGCGATCAATAAGGCATGGAAAGTGGGAGATAGCTCCCGGAGGTCAAAGAATGATTGATAAAGGTACTTGGGTATTGATCCACAGAAATATATTAGAGCCGGGAGAAAGGGCTCCTCAGGTTCCCGATGACACAAAAAAAGTGCCTCTGGAAATGTGGATAAAAGGATATTTACAGAACAATGCCGAATTGGGCGATGAAGTGGAAGTCATCACCAGGACCGGGAGGAAAGAGATTGGTACTTTGCTTGAGTCAGAACCTTACTATAAGCACGATTATGGCAGG
>JAKJCD010000034.1:368-13254 GCA_022706625.1 Bacillota bacterium
ATCAGTGAACAGGTCAGGAAGCTTACGTTTGGGGGTGATGAGTAATGGCGTTGGCGAACGATTATAATTCCGTGATGTCCCGCAAGGGCGAGATCATGAAGAAATCCGTAGGAATCGATTACGAAAGCTTCGAAAGCGGTTCAATTGCCTTTGATTATGAAAAAATGATGAGGGAGACAGGTTATACTCTTGAGGAGATGCAGAATATCCAGCGCAGCGTCCATGTGGGGAACACCCCTGTTATAGAGCTGAGGAATATCACCGCATTAGCCAGAAAATGTGCAAAGCCCGGGTATGGAGCCAGAATCTTCATCAAGGATGAAGCCAGCAATCCTTCGGGGAGCTTTAAAGCAAGAAGAGCGGCCAACTCGGTTTATCATGCTAAAAGACTTGGCTTTAAAGGTGTTGTAACAGCTACCAGCGGCAACTATGGAGCAGCGGTAGCATCACAGGCAGCTATGGCGGGGCTTAAGTGCATCGTTGTTCAGGAATGTTACGATTCAAAAGGAGTAGGACAGCCGGAAATCATTGAAAAGGCAAGAAAATGTGAAGCATTGGGTGCGGAGGTGGTTCAGCTTTCCGTAGGGCCGGAGCTCTTCTACAAATTCCTGCTGCTGCTTGAAGAAACAGGCTATTTCAATGCATCTCTTTACACTCCCTTTGGCATAGCCGGGGTAGAGACCTTAGGGTATGAGATAGCCATGCAATTCAGAGAAAAATTTGGGAAGGATCCGGATGCGGTGATATGCACCAACGCAGGCGGCGGAAACCTTACAGGTACTGCCAGGGGCCTGATCAAAGCAGGAGCAGCTACAAAGGTTATAGCTGCATCCGTAAACCTGTCAGGTCTGCATATGGCGGCGGACAGCCAGTTCAACAAGAAGTCCTTTACCACCGGGCATACCGGATTCGGCATGCCCTTTACGACCTGGCCGGACCGCTCCGATGTTCCAAGATCAGCCGCAAGGCCGCTTCGCTATATGGACAGATATGTGACCATCACACAGGGAGACGTATTCTATATGACTGAGGCTCTGGCAAGTCTCGAGGGTTTGGAAAAGGGTCCCGCCGGCAACACCTCTTTAGCGGCTGCTTTTGCAATTGCTCAGGAGATGCCGGAAGACCAAAAGATCATCGTTCAGGAAACAGAGTATACGGGAGCGGGAAAGCATGTGCAGCCCCAGCTGACTTTCGCAAGGAGCAACGGCATCGAAGTTTGTTTCGGCGATCCGGCAGACGAGGTGCCGGGGAAGAATATCCTGCTTCCGCTGCATCCTTCGCTGATTAAAGCCACTGAACAGGATTTGGATCATATGAGAAGATCTCTTATAAAGACGGCGGTCAACACATTTAAGGTTAAGCCTACGGAGGGAGACATTGCTTTTCTGGCGGAAGACACTAATTCCTGCGAAGAGTTTGTAAGAGAAACACTGGCAAGCCTTTAGACAAATTAAACGTCATATTAAAATTTGGATGCGGCGGGCAGGCTATCTGCGAGATTCTGCCACCGGATCCGGGAAGGAAGGAAAAAGATGAAGAGAGCAGATGATTTTCAGGAAAGGCGCAAACATTTAGCCAATCTCTCTGATGAAGAACTGTATCGGAGGTTTTGGCAATTAACGGAACAGGTAATAGATCCGTTGCTCGAGCTGGGAAAGAAGAACACGACCCCGTCCATCGAAAGGTCCGTGCTTCTTCGTATGGGCATATCATCCTTAAATGCAAAACCCATCGTAGAAGGCTGCATTGACAGGGGCCTCATAGCAAAAGGGGCCGGCAATGTGCTTTATAAGCTTGCCAAGGCAAAGGAGATTTCCATAAGAGAAGCCGGTGACATGCTGGCAGAGGGTAGAGGCTGGGATGAAGCCGCCGCTCTTTTCCGGGGTTAAGGGGGTGCATGAGATGAAAGATAAAAAACTGGTACGCAACGAAAAGCTGGATATTGAATATATCTTGAAAGACCTTGATAAGTACAGGCCCAAAAGAAGAGGATGGACTTGGAGGACAGTAGAACCGGGACTCAAAATGGGGCCCTTTACCTACCGTGAAGCCACCGTCCCGCTAAAAAACGGAGTTGGATTGCCGTCTTCCAAATACTTCGACTGGATAGATCCTCAGCCCCAGCCTGTCATCACCACGGAAATCGCCTCGGGCCGTTTTGAGGATGATATTCGCAGAATGAGGATGGGCGCTTGGCACGGCGCCGATCATATCATGGTTATCCGCACTATGGGTCAGTCTCATATAGACGGTCTGATCGAGGGGACCCCCCAGGGTGTAGGCGGAGTGCCCATTACCCGCAAGCAGGTCAGAGCTCAGAGAAAGGCTCTGGATATGATCGAAGAAGAAGTGGGAAGGCCCATAAACTACCACTCATATGTGTCGGGAGTAGCCGGTCCGGAAGTTGCGGTCATGTTTGCCGAAGAGGGTATAAATGGCGCACACCAGGATCCACAGTATAATGTTTTGTACCGCAACATCAATATGGTTCGCTCCTTCGTCGATGCCTGTGAATCCAAGAAAGTGATGGCATGGGCCGACATAGCCCAGATAGACGGCGCCCACAATGCCAATGCCACGGCGAGAGAAGCTTGGAAGGTTATGCCTGAGCTCATCGTTCAGCATGCGATCAACAGTCTCTTCTCAGAAAAGGCCGGGATCAAGCCGACGAACATCTGCCTTTCTACGGTTCCTCCAACAGCACCGCCTGCACCTTGCGTATACATGGACCTTCCCTATGCGGTGGCTCTTAGGGATTTCTGCGACAAATATCGCATGAGAGCTCAGATGAACACCAAGTATATGGAGGCCTCGGCAAGGGAAGCAACAGTTACTCATGTGCTCAACATGCTGATCTCAAAGCTCACAAGGGCGGACATCCAATCAACGATCACTCCGGACGAAGGAAGAAACGTACCCTGGCATATTTACAACATGGAAGCCTGTGACACTGCAAAGCAGACTCTGATAGGTATGGACGGCCTCATGGAAATGGTCCAGCTGAAGGATGAAGGTCCCTTGAGAGAAATGGCAAGAGAGATCAAAGAAAGAGCCTGCCTCTTCATGGAAGAGATCGTTGAATGCGGCGGCTATTTCAAAGCGGTGGAAGAAGGATTCTTTGTGGACTCCGGCAACTATCCTGAGAGGAACGGGGACGGCATATTCCGCAAATCCGACGGCGGTATCGGAATCAACTCCGTTTACGAGAGGGATGACGACTACTTTGCACCGGTAACTGCTCACTTCGGATACAATAATGTAGCTCAATACGACCCCAAGGCGGTAAACGATCCGGCAAGCCTGATCGGCGGCTGCACCTTCGAGGATCCTGATAAGATCGTCTACATCGACGAGCTTGACGATGTGGATAATGTAAATGTGCGCCTTGAAGAAACTAAGAAGTACAGAAATACAAACCTGCTGAAACCTGAGATGGAATGGGCAGCCGACGGCACGGTCATGGTGAACATGTTCATACCTGCCGAAAGGAGAGTCGCTGAGATTGCCGCACTCGAGTTTGCTAAGAAGATGAACCTGGAAGAAGCGGAAGTCATCAACCGTGAAACCATGCAGGAGGCAGAGGGCACACGGATCGAGCTTAAGGGCAGGCTGCCTTTCGACGTTGATGTGGATAAGCTGGTCATTCCACCCGAACGCCATGTGCTTTCCGATGACGAGATAAGAGAAGATGTAGAAAAATATCCTCTTAAGATTGTTTGCGGAACTGTCGGAGAGGACGAACACTCTGTTGGGCTCCGGGAAATCATCGATATCAAGCATGGCGGCATCGAGAGGTTCGGAATCGAGGTCCATTATCTCGGGACATCGGTACCTGTCGAAAAGCTGGTGGATGCAGCGGTTGAACTGAAAGCCGAAGCGATTCTGGCATCAACCATCATAAGCCACGATGATATCCATTACAAGAATATGAAGAGGATTCACGAGCTGGCCATAGAAAAAGGAATTCGTGACAAGGTCATGATAGCCGCAGGCGGGACCCAGGTCGTTCCGGAGAACGCTTTAAAGACCGGCATCGATGCAGGATTCGGCAGAAACAGCCATGGCATCGATGTGGCGACCTTCCTCATTGAAAAGAGAAGGGAAATGCGGTTCAAAAATAAGATTTAACAATACTCGGAGTTTAAGCTGCTATCCCACAGGGCGGCGATTAAGTCCGCTCCTGTGGGATAGCATAAAGACAAGTTACTGTAAAGGAACATAAGCAATGAAAATAGATGTCCTGGTTGCCGAAATCGGCTCTACAACTACATTAGTAAACGCTTTTCATAATATTAATTCCGGCTCTCCGGTTTTTTGGGGGCAAGGTCAGGCTCCGACATCCGTGTTGGATGGGGATGTCCGAATCGGTTTAAAAGGCGCAATAGACGATCTTTGTAAAAATAAAGGTGCGGACTCTGTTGAATACGGCGAAATGCTTGCCACTTCCAGCGCTGCAGGGGGTTTGAAGATGACCGTCCACGGTCTTGTCTACGACATGACCGCCAAGGCTGCCAAAGAAGCCGCCTTGGGCGCAGGAGCCATCATCCATTCCGTTACAGCAGGCCGCCTGCGCAGGACAGACCTTCAGAAAATCAAAGAGATACAGCCTAACTTGATAATGATCGCCGGAGGGGTGGATTACGGAGAGAGAGATACGGCTGTTTATAACGCAGAGATGATCCGCTCTTTAGAACTGTCTATCCCGGTAATTTATGCCGGCAATGTGGAAAATCAAGATGAGATGAGGTTAATTTTTGAAGACGCCAAAGCTCCTCTGTACATTGTAGAAAACGTATATCCTAAAATCGACGAGCTTAATGTGGAACCCGCTAGGCGGGTCATTCAGGATGCTTTTGAAGATCACATCATCCAGGCGCCGGGTATGGAGCATATCCGGGATCTGATCACCGGCCCCATTATCCCCACCCCGGGAGCGGTGATGGAAAGCGCGAAGCTGCTGTATGAACATCTGGGAGACTTGGTGGTACTTGATGTAGGCGGAGCCACCACGGATCTTCATTCCGTTACGGAAGGTTCAGAGGAGATCTCAAGGATTTTGATCAGCCCGGAGCCAAAGGCAAAGCGCACGGTTGAGGGGGATTTAGGCGTCTACATCAACATTGCCAATATAGTGGAAAGCATAGGCCGGGAAAAGCTGTCGGAAGAGCTGGGACTTGATATAGACAAAATCATGGAAAACTACAGGTTCGTACCCAGGACGGATGAAGAAGTTCGGTTTGTGGAGCGCCTGACCAAAGAAGCAGTCATCAAGGCAACAGAGCGCCATGCAGGGCGGATCCGCTACGTTTACGGGCCGTCGGGCAGATCGACCTTAGCGGAGGGCAAAGACCTGTCGCAAGTAAAGTACATCATAGGAACAGGCGGAGCATTGACGCGGCTTCCCAACCGCAGAGAAATATTAGAGGCTATTGCTCTTCACAATGAGACCGGATTGTTGCTATTCCCGGGGACGGAGGCAAAGACTCTGATCGATAACGATTATATTATGGCTTCATTAGGTGTGCTTTCTAAGCGTTATAAAGATGCGGCAGTCTGTTTTCTGGAGCGGAGCCTTTGCTGCAGCTTGAGATAGGAATGCCTTCGATGTATTTCGCAAACTCGGGAAACAATTATTTGGTCCGAGGGAAAGGATGAATGACATGTACCCAAGATTAGTGTTTGATTTAAACAAGGTTAGGCAAAATCTGGACGCTGTCAGCAGTATAGTCAAGGCAGGAAGCTGCTCGCTGATGATCGTTACAAAATCCTTCTGCGCCGACAGACGAATGGCAGAGCTTATTGCAAGCCATCCCGGGGTGGATTATTTCGCCGACTCCAGGATAAAAAACATTAAAGTCTATCATGATTTACCTAAAGAGTCGGTGCTGCTGCGTCTTCCTCAGCACGGGGAGATAGAAGAGGTCGTAAGGTATGCAGACATAAGCTTCAACTCTGAAATGTCAACGGTGAGGCTTCTTAGCAAGGAGGCAGTCAAACAGGACAAGAGCCACAAGATAGTGCTAATGATCGATTTAGGGGATCTCAGGGAAGGGATATTCTTCCGGGATAGGGATATGATCGACGCAGCCGTGGAAGAGATCCTCGCACTGCCCAACATAGAGCTTTTCGGACTGGGTGTGAATCTGACCTGCTACGGGGCGATCATACCGAAGCACGATAATTTATCCATACTGACAAAACTGGCCGAGGAAATCAGGAGGAAATATAGTATTGAGCTTCCTATGGTCTCCGGCGGCAACTCCAGCTCTCTCTATTTAATAGATAAGAGCGAACTGCCGGAAGGCATCAATAACCTTCGGCTGGGCGAAGCATTTATCTTAGGCAATGAAACTGCTTACGGTGAACGGATCCCCGGCACCAATGCCGATGCGGTGACTCTGGAGGCACAGATCATAGAGCTGAAGGTCAAACCATCCCTTCCTATAGGCGAAGTGGGCATGGATGCCTTCGGTCAGCGGCCGGTCTATGAGGACAGGGGAAACATCAAAAGGGCGATACTGGCCATAGGAAAGCAGGATGCAGATGTAGGCAGCATGACACCCGAAGATCCTGACATCGATATTCTTGGAGCAAGCTCGGATCATCTCATCATGGATGTGACCCGTTCTAAAATAGAATATAAAGCAGGGGACGCCATATCATTTACATTGGGCTATGGAGGGCTTCTAAAGGCGGCTACCAGCAGCTATGTAGATCGAGCCTACATCAACGGCTGACCGCCTGAATATATCGGGTTAAAATGCAAAGCCACGGAATAGATCTTCCGTGGCTTTATTACTGCAATCTTCTCTGGTTTAACCAAAGACTATCAGATTGTATCGTGTTTAAAAAAGGAGTAAAGATGTTATTATAATAAACAGAATATGGTTTTTACCAGCTAAAGATACTCGAATGGTAGTTATGAATATACAAAAACAGCGGGAGGTGCAGCATAATGAATAAAGAAATAATAAAAATAAGCGGGATGAATTGTGCTGCCTGCTCCAGCCGGGTTGAAAAAGCGCTGAGCAAAACGGAAGGCATAACCTCTGCTTCAGTTAATCTGGCAGCGAAGACCGCATCAGTCGAATACGACCCTGAAATAATAAAATTGTCCGAAATAGAGGCCGTGATAGAAAAGACCGGCTACGGGATAATTCGCAAAGAGAAAAAGGCCGGCAAGGATGAGCATAAGCTCAGAAAAGAAAAAGAGATCCGTATCTTGAGACAAAAGCTCCTCGTATCGGCGATTTTTGCCGCCCCTTTGTTATATTTAGCTATGGCTCCCATGATTCCCGGTATCACGCTTCCGATCCTCGGGTTTTTAGATCCTGTACAACATCCGTTGCCCTACGCGACAGCTCAAATGATATTGGTTATACCCATAGTGATTGCCGGAAATAAGTTTTATTTCATTGGCTATAAAGCCATTATTCAAAGGAGCCCCAACATGGATTCCCTCATTGCCATGGGAACTACAGCAGCCATCGTCTATAGCCTATATGCGATATATAATATTGCGAAAGGAGACCCTTATGCAATACACAGCTTGTATTTTGAATCAGCAGGGGTGATCATAACCCTCATCCTGCTTGGGAAATCTCTGGAAGCCATTTCAATGGGAAAAACCTCCGATGCTATTAAAAAGCTCATGGGGCTTGCTCCCAAAACCGCCGCAGTGATTCAGAACGGAGCAGAGCTGGTGATTCCTGTCGAGGATGTGGAAATCAATCAAATAATTCTGGTTAAACCGGGGGAAAGGATACCGGTAGACGGGGAGGTCATAGAAGGCTATACCGCTGTTGATGAATCGATGCTCACCGGGGAAAGCATACCTATCGACAAGAAGGCCGGTGACAAGGTGTATGCAGCTACTATCAACAAGAACGGGATGATCCGCTTCCGCGCCACAAATGTAGGGGGAGACACAGCTCTTGCACAAATAATAAGGCTGGTGGAAGACGCTCAGGGTTCTAAAGCACCCATTGCAAAGATGGCCGATATAGTGTCGGGATATTTCGTTCCCGTCGTAGCGGCTATCGCAGTCCTTTCTTTTGCGGTCTGGCTGATTGCCGGTAAAAGCTTTGAATTTGCGCTTACAGTTTTCATTTCGGTGCTTGTGATTGCATGCCCATGTGCACTGGGTTTGGCAACACCTACTGCTATAATGGTGGGCACCGGCAAGGGGGCGGAATACGGGATCCTGATAAAAAGCGGCGAAGCCCTTGAAACTACACATAAAATCGACATAATCGTCTTCGATAAAACCGGAACCATAACCGAAGGGAGACCGGAAGTCACAGATGTTGTCGCAGTTCATGGTGTTGCGGAGGAACGACTCGTCCAAATCGTGGCCTCCGGTGAAAAAGGTTCAGAACACCCTCTCGGAGACGCCATTGTCAGGAAGGCGGAAAAGGAAGGCTTAGAGTTATATAATGCAGATGGTTTCCAAGCCATTCCCGGTCATGGCATCGAAGCCGTCATAGATGGGATCAATGTTTTGGCCGGCAACCGTAAACTGATGACAGACAGGAACATACTTCTCACGGAGCTGAAGGATAAATCGGATATGCTGGCCGCCGAAGGCAAGACACCCATGTATATTGCTTTTGACGGGAGATTATCGGGAGTCGTCGCCGTGGCCGACGTGGTTAAACAAAGCAGTGCAAAGGCAATTCAAAGCTTACAGTCAATGGGTATTGAGACGGTGATGATCACGGGGGATAATGCGAAAACCGCAGAAGCCATAGCGAAACAGGTGGGTATTGATAAAGTCCTTGCTGAAGTGCTTCCTCAGGATAAAGCTGATAAAGTTAAAGAACTTCAAGCAGAAGGCAGAAAGGTAGCTATGGTTGGAGACGGGATCAATGATGCTCCGGCACTGATACAGGCTGATATAGGAATAGCTATAGGTTCGGGAACGGATGTGGCAATGGAATCCGCCGATATCGTGCTAATGCGGGGAGATCTGTCGGATGTTCCCGCTGCCATTCAGCTTAGCAAGAGCACTATAAGAAATATTAAACAGAATCTGTTCTGGGCTTTTGGATATAATACAGCAGGCATACCGCTTGCGGCCGGGCTGCTCTACGTCTTCGGCGGTCCTCTTTTGAATCCCATGTTTGCCGCCGCCGCCATGTCCTTAAGCTCTGTGTCCGTCGTTACAAATGCATTAAGGTTAAGGAGATTCAAACCTCACCGCTCTTAAAGGGTATGGTTGATAAGAAGGATAGATTCTGATAAGGTGTTAACAGAATCTTACTTAGATAAAAAGGAAATATATCTATGCCATCACAGTTTGAAAGGACAGAGCTTCTTATAGGAGCGGAAGGCATTGCCAGGCTGGCAAAGGCTCGTATTGCCGTGTTCGGGATAGGAGGGGTAGGGAGCTATGTTGTGGAAGCTCTCGTAAGAAGCGGCATAGGTGCCTTGGATCTATTCGATAATGATATAATATGCCTGTCCAATTTAAATCGACAGATCATCGCAACTCATAAAACCATAGGAAGGTATAAAGTGGACGCTGCCAAGGAACGGATCGCAGATATCAATCCGGATGCGGTCGTAAAGGCGCACAGGCTGTTTTATTCAAAGGATACGGCCGATGAAGTCGATTTGTCGGTTTATGATTATATCGTGGATGCTATCGATACGGTTACTGCCAAAATAGAGTTGATCTTGCGAGCGAAGGCGGTAAAAGTACCTATTATCAGTTCTATGGGAGCAGGGAACAAAATGGATCCCACAGCTTTTTTGGCAGATGATATCTATAATACCTCCGTCTGCCCTCTTGCAAAGGCAATTCGCAAACAACTTCGTGAGAAAGGTGTGGATAGCCTAAAGGTGGTCTATTCAAAAGAGTCTCCTATAAAGGTCATGCTTGCGGGTAATACGGATCCGGGCCGGCCTGTACCCGGCAGCAACGGTTTCGTTCCTCCGGCAGCAGGCTTGGTCATCGCAGGTGAAGTAGTCCGGGACCTTATTAACGTTTACAGATAAATATAATTGGATTAAGATAGAGGCAGATATAAAGAAAGGAACAGATAAGCATGAGTTATGTACCTACGATGGAGCAGGCCCGGGAGATTTTACGAAAATACAACAAAGAAGAATTCCATTTAAAACATGGGGAGATCCTTTCCGGTGTCATGAGATATTTCGCCAAGGAGTATGACCCCGGTAGAGAGGAGTTTTGGGCGGTAGTAGGGATTCTTCACGATCTGGATTTTGAAATGTACCCGGAGGAACATTGCGTTAAAGGGCAGGAAATCATGAAGGAACTGGATCTGGACGAAAGCTTGATCAGGGCTGCAATGAGCCACGGCTTTGGCTGTACCGGCGTAGATGTGGAGCCTGAGGATATTATGGAAAAAGTCCTTTACGCAACAGACGAGCTTACGGGGCTTATCGGGGCCGTTGCCATCATGCGGCCGTCAAAAAGCGTGGACGACCTGGAACTGAAATCAGTTAAAAAGAAATATAAGACTCCGGCGTTTGCCGCAGGCTGCTCCCGGGAGGTCATACAAAAGGGAGCAGATATGCTTGGCTGGGAGTTGGACGACCTTATCAGCAGAACGATTTTGGCGATGCGGAGCCTGAATCCGGAAGCAGGGATCTAAAAGGAGATATACATGGGATATCTCACGCTGTTTTTTATAGCTTTAGGTCTTGCCATGGATGCTTTTGCTGTCTCTATGTCAAATGGGATCTGTTATAAAAATGCGGGCTTTAAAGAAGCATTTATAACGGCACTGACCTTTGGGACTTTTCAGGCTCTAATGCCTCTCGCCGGTTATTTTGCGGGCAGGACCGTCAGCGACGCCATAGCATTTTTAGATCATTGGATAGCGCTTGGAATGCTTTCTTTTATCGGTATCAGCATGATCGCGGGGGCGATCAGGGAAATGCGAAACCCCGATATTGTGCAATGTAAAGCCTATTGCTCTGTAAAGGATCTGATGGTACAGGGGGTCGCCACCAGCATCGACGCTTTGGCGGTAGGAGTCAGTTTTGCTGTAATTGATACAAACATTTTCGCAGCTGTGGGCCTGATCGGCATCGTTACATTTGTTTGCTGCGTTATCGGAGTCCTTCTGGGAAAAGGATTCGGTTTTTTAATAAAGGAAAAGGCTGAAATCTTCGGCGGCTGTATTCTAATCATTATAGGCTTGAAAATATTTATCGAGCATACATCAGCAATGTAGCCGGGCGCAGGCCGCAGAAAGGAGCACCACATGGGCATCCGTGAATCCGGAGAAAACTATCTTGAGACCATCCTGCTTCTGGAGAAAAAAAACGGTACAGTCCGATCAGTTGATATCGCAAATGAACTGGAATACTCGAAACCCAGCATAAGCAGGGCGATGGGTATTTTAAAAGAAAACGGTTACATAATAATAGCAGCTAACGGCGATATTCAGCTTACGGAAAAAGGGCGCGGCTGCGCAATCGGTATCTACGAAAGACACAGGCTGATTGCAGACTTCTTTATAATCGCTTTGGGAGTCGATGAGAAAACGGCAGATGAAGATGCTTGCAGGATCGAACATGTGATCAGTGAGGAATCATTTGAGAGGATAAGAGATTGGGTCAAAAATCAATCCTTTTCCGGCAGGGCATGAACCCTGCTTTTTCTTTCGGAGACCATGAGGCCTGATATGATCAAAGCTGAGCCGGTCAGAAAAACCCATGTAAGAGGCTCATGAAGGACGATAATAGAAGCGACTACTGTAACAATAGGGCTGAAATAAATATATGTTGCAGTTTTGACGGAACCGATAATCCCTACTGCATAGTTCCATGTAAGAAAGGATACAGCCGATGCTCCGAAGGCAAGAAACAATATGTTTGCCAGGTTTCCGGGATCGGCAAAGCGGCTCAGCCCAAGATGGAATTCAGTGGACATAAGGGCTGGGATCATAAACAGAAGTCCGTAAAAGAACACTTTTCTTGTTTGCCGAATAAGCGAAAGCTCTTTATTGTCGATAAGAGCAAGAAGATTGCAGTAAAAAGCCCATGACAGAGCACCTAAAATCATAAGGATGTCACCCAGAGGGTTCAGCTTTAATACAAAGTTGCCGTTGAAGCTGATCAGGACCACACCTATCATGCATATAAAAAAGCCCATAACAAAATTTCGATTCAGGCCGGTACGGCTGATAAGAAAAAAAGATACTATCGCCGTGAACATGGGCGCAACCGCTATTATTACTCCGGCATTGGAAGCAAGAGTGTAAATGAGTCCGGTGTTTTGAAACAAGAAATATAATGTAACTCCGCATAATCCTGCGAGAGCATAAAGCAGCTCTGTTTTGTCCCTTTTAGGTCTGATAGGCTTCGGCGATAATATAAAAAGCAGCAGGTAAGCAAAGATAAAACGGAAAAAGAGTATTTCCGTCGGTGTGAAATCCGAAAGAAGTACTTTTGTTGAGATAAAGGTGGTTCCCCATATTAAAATGCTGGCACAGGCTGCCATATGTCCCTTAATTCTTCTCTTAGCTATGATCTCCATGACCGATAGACTATCACAGCATTATTGGAATTGCAACAAGAGAGAAAAATAAAAAATAGTTTTGTCGAAACGTGTTTAAAATTTAGTTAATTTGTAGTTCACTAAATAATAAACAGAAAATTTTCGAACACGGATTGACTTGCATTGCTTTTACTGTTAGTCTAATATTACAAAATAATAAAAGCGTATTATGTTCTGCAAAGGCCGCCGGATATGAGCCATATGCTCCGGGCGGACCTGCGCAGCTAAGAGGGAAGCAGGTGAGAGTCCTGCACGGTCCCGCCGCTGTAAGCGTGTGGTTTTGTTCGTGGAGTGAGTTAATCACCCGTCACTGGAGAGCAATCTCTGGGAAGACTGACAAAACTGATGAATACA
>JAKJCD010000034.1:13264-13575 GCA_022706625.1 Bacillota bacterium
TCATACCGGTCACTGAAATAATTTTCGGGAAGGCGGACAAAACGGACAGGTTCGTTCTAGCGTATCCTGTGCCACGCAAGTCAGAAGACCTGCATAATAACCAAGACCATGCCAGCGGGTGATTGGCGAAAGGGTCTGAACATAAATAACAGTAAAAACGGGCTGTGGCAATACCACAGTTTTTTTGTGCAGATGAACAGATAGGAGAATGTCATGAAAAGAAGCAGAATGAGCAAGATGACGGCCTGCCTTTTAGCGGCAACCTTGTCTTTTGTATCAACCGCCTTGCCGGTAACAGCTTATGCAAATGA
>JAKJCD010000035.1 GCA_022706625.1 Bacillota bacterium
TCGGTGTATGCAAAATAAACATAGATACCGACCTGAGACTTGCGATGACTGCTTCTATTAGAAAGCACTTTGCCGAAAATCCGGGGGACTTTGACCCGAGACAATATCTGAAGCCGGCAAGAGAAGCCATAAAGAATATGGTTAAACACAAGATGAAGAATGTATTGAACTGCAGCGGCAGGATGTAGCAAAAAAAATGCGGCCAGCCAGGATTATATGGCTGGTCGCCTTATTTTGCTTTAAATTTATTTACTTCTCTTAAGCAGGATGCCGTCAAAAGGCTCAAGGGTCACCTCTTTGGCCTCCGAACCGTCGTTATAGCGTGCTTCGGACTCGACATATACCGCATCGGCGTAAAGTATGCCGCTGCCTTCATTACGCAGCCGCAACTGCGGTTTGTCCCCGGCTCGGAGTGTCACTGTCGCTATAGTCTGCCAGGAGTCAGGCGACTTGGTCTGATCCAGCTTCGCGCGGGCGATGACTTTCCCCTGGGAGACAATCTCGTATAAGGCTGCCGCAGTCCGTTTTTCCCGGTTAGGTGCTTCGGGGAGCCAGACCTTGACAGTGTAGGTCCCATCCTCGGGGACGGCAAGGTCGTAATCGGCATAAGCGCCTGCATCAGCCGACTCGCGGCATGAGGATCCCCAATCATGGTAAAAGGGCGGATTGACCTTCCACTCCGGAGTGTCATAGTGGGCAGATTTCCACTGTCCCTTATACAAGACCTCTCCATCATCATCTAAGATATACTGCCACCGGGGTGCCTGACTCCCGACGATACGAGAGTATCCCTTGCCGAGAGACACCTTCTGCCGTTCAGCGGTTCCGTTGAGAAGTACGGTCCCCTGTTCAAAATCCCGTCGGTATACATCGGGAGGCAGTTCTTCCAACCGTACATTATCTATGAGCACGGTTCCTAAAGCATTGCCCAGGAAAAATTGGAGTCCCGTGTCGGTACTGTCTATCGTTGCTGTAAATCTCATTTCAAAATCACGCCACTCCTCTTCCAGGAATACTCTATCCCAGAAGCCTGCGCCCTCCCAATTGCCTGATCGCTTCTGAAGGCTGGCCACCATCATTCGCGGAGAGCTGGCCTTAGCCGAGAAACTGATTCTGTAGTTGTGGCCTTTCTTCACTTTTAAGCCGGAGTGATAAAAACACACATTGTAAAACGCTTCAGGGCCTTTCTTCGGCAAAACTCTCACATCCACGCCGGCAGCACGCCGGCCTGCCGCAGCGTCATTTACATAGGAAACTTCAGCTCTTGCACCCTCTCCGGTTCCAATCTTCCACCCGGTCGATGCACTTTCAAAATCTTCGGAGAAAACCAGCTTCGGGGAAGACACATCCGAACCGGCCGCAGGTACATAGTAAGCCGGGCCAAGGGGCTTGCCCAGACGGAAGTCGAACTCGTCATACCACCACTCTTCACAATAGAGCACATCGCTGAAATGGTGCTCGTACAAGCCGTTGCCCATAAGAGCAAAGGCCAGGCCGAAGCGCACGGTCGGGTACCAGGTGCGTGCAAATTCAATCACATCAGCAGGGATACGGTTTTCGGCTGTATCAAAGGATGAATAGACTCCGTAACCGTAGCCCAGTTCACTGGGTGCTCCCGTATCGATCACGGTGATATTCGGGCCTGACCTGCCGGCCTCCCAGCCATGGTAACGGCTCCAGGCATAGTCAAAGGATGTCCGCCCTTCAATTGCTTCCACACAGATAAAGGCCAGATTATCCCCCTCAAAGAGGTGCCCCAGTTCGTCGGCTTCAGCTGAGAGGTGCCCCGTGGCGTATACACCGGGCATGGATTCCCGCCAAAGACGTACCATCTCCAGCATGCCTGCCCGCCATGCTGTATCCAGAGTTTCCGGGTCGTCGGGAACACCGTTATTGTCCGCGTCGATCCGGACCGGCTTACCGTAGGCATCTTTTGTGAATAATGAGGGTTCCAGTATGAAGCTGTCAATGAAAGCCCCGTCAAATAGCAGATCGGCATTGAGCATCGTCTCCCGCAGCCGATTGGCATTAAAAGCCACAACTTCCGGTTTAGTCATATTAAGGTGGTACGCTCCCGGCCAATACACGATGCGTTGTCCCGAGACATCCTTGAGGTAATAGTCGTCGGGGATGGGAGGTTCGTCAAAGAAATATTCCAAAGGCTGCAGTGTGGCCAAAAGCACGATATCTGGATTGACAGCCCTGATGCGCCGGAGAGTATCCGGATCGTTATAGGCGGGTACAGCCAGCTGCAGCTTGGAAGTATAATCCTTATATTCATCCTCTGTCAGCCGCCAGCTCCAGAGGTTCGATATACGGGGGTAATCCGCCTTGAGGGCGGGCACGCTCCGGTATTTGAGTTCCAATTGATAGTCCACGGCCTTCGAGGAGCGGATATAGACCCGGTTTACAGTCGCGGGATCCGCCGAGAGGCCGTTTATTATCGTCCTGTGTATTGTCCCCCCCGAACCTTCAATAAAAGGTGTCATCTGTTCAAAAGGCAGTTCCCTGTTGACCGACCAGCGAACCTCCGCCGGCTCCGGTGTTTTCACCTGCAAATCCAGCTTGGTTGTGCCTGCCGGAAGCAAAGCGGAGCCCGGCTGCGGCTGTGCCAGGGGAAGTCCCGGATAGCGGAATACGCCCCGGGCTTCTCCCAACTGCACTACAATATCGGCACCGTCCCGTATACCGGTCAGGGGGAAGAGAATTTCGCCGGGTAACGGGGCGGAACGCCGGGAAACCTCTACGATCGCTCGTTCCAGGTCATAAACCTCCCGGGTGATACGGACTGAGTCCATGGCATAATGCGGATTCCCAAGCTGAAAGGAAGCGGCTGCCGCTTTGGGCGGACGGTAGCTGCCTTCGTTTGTGTCTCCCGCAAGCCTTCCGTCCACATACATGCGCATATAGTTTTTCTCTTCGGAAAAGGCAAAAGCGACGTGGTGCCAGGAGCCCGCTTTCCAGCCGCGCATGTCACCTATGTCACTATATGCACTCATATACTCGCCTCCGACCCAGACCTGTGCGCAGATGATACCGGTGTGGGCCTGACGCACTAATAATTCATCGCCGTTGGAGGCTTTGTAGGAAAACATGGCCTGATCCTTTGTGTATTCAGGGGAACTGCCGTCCAGCCGCGGCGAGACCCAGAACTCAATGGTCCCTTGCCGCAGGTCGACGGCATCCGCCGCCGGGAAGGATATACCGGAGGAAGGTGCAAGGAAGGCCTTGCCGAAGCGTCCTTCAACGTATGAAACACCCTTTTGGGAGGACGGTCCCTTCCCACGGGCCGGCTGCATATTTCCATCGCCTGCCAGGAAGAAGGTTTCCTCCGCTGCTCCCTCCCTGGCAAGCACACCGTCCACCGTCCATTGGTATGGGCTTCCTGGCGCAACAGCCCCCAGGCTTGCAACGAGGAAACTATAATCAGTACTTATTGAAACCGGAATAGCCGCTGTATCCGCTCTCACCGGAGCGGCTGTGATGCACATCACAGCGATCAGTACCAATACAAAGGCTCGTCTCTTCAAGCTGTTCATCTCCTTTTTACAAATAGAATCTTTCATTTGATATTTCAGTTAATCTGGTAATCGTCTCACTTAATATCCGGTATTTTTTCCGTTGTATCGGAAAAGATGAGATATTCCACCCCAATGAGTAAGTCGGTGCCCTCACCGCTCTTTTTAGCAGTGACTGTGGTAATCCCTTTGTCCGTGATGATATCATAATCCGAGATCTTTCCAATGTAATAGGCTCCGTCCCCGCCCAAGCCGCCGTTAATCTGGTCATCCCCCGGACCTCCGTAGATCAGGTCTTTGCCTAATCCGGTGTTTATTACATCATTTTCCTCACTGCCAAGGACCCAATCATTGTATCTGGTATCGGTAAAGGGTGCCACACCGTCAAGAATACGCGTAAAGCGCGGAATGGAATCAGGCTTGGCCATGTATTTCGGAGCCGGCAAGGATGTGTAATTCGGAATTTTGTAATAAACATCCATATTGAGAGTCGTAAGGAAAGGAGTACTCCCGGATTCAATTGCCCAACCGAAAAGAAGGAGCATGTTCTTCGCTGTCAGCTTATCATCGTAATTTGTAAACTCAATGCCGGAGTTAGTGCCTGTGCCGAGATGCTCCACATTGAGTATTTGGAGTCCCTGGGAACGAAGAAAATCAATTGTTTTGCTTTCAAATTTATCTTTGGAAGCTGATCGGACATAACCGTCTATTATTCCCGAACCGTCCCACCTGAAGAAGCCGTTTTCAAAAGTATTTCCATCCATATGGGAACCGAAATCCGGAAAGTAATATTGAGCACCGCCGCAATTGCCTGTAATCGTAAAAGCAGTACCATACTGTTTTTTGGCGTAATCTGAAATAAAGGCAAGCAGCTCCGCATTATTCCGAACGATTTCTTCAGCATCCATATTGGGGTAAGCATTATGCCAAGGATAAAAAGCCTCCATAACATCCAGGTCAATACCGTCAAAATGCTGAGCCGCCGCAAGATCGATCTTCTTTTTAAGCTCTTCCTTCCATGAATCCGTCCAGAATTTCGCCACGTAATTTTTCCAGCTTGCGTTGAAGACTTTCTTATCCACATAATCGGGCAGGGGACCGGCGTCTTCATCAATAAGATCGTCTCCGTTTTTATCCCATGCCGGATCGAAGGAGGGATCCCAGTCATTAACTCCGCCAAACTCTGTCATGTTGACATAGCATGTTACTACCTTATCCGTTCTGTCAGGGAAAAAATGTATGGTATTGAAGCGGTCGTTAATGGCTTCATGGGGGGGTTTATCGTCCAAGGTATACATTGGGCCTGTTCTGACAAAATCCACCGGCAGGCCGGCTACCTCATTCCAATCACCAAAATGAGCAGCGTGGGAACTTACGTGATGAATGATAAAATCTGTATCTTTACTGTATTTTATTACATTGCCTTTAAAAGCCATCTTTTCACCGAATGGAACTACGGCAATGATTCTGCCGCTTGTTTTATGCACAACTGCAGTACCCGACGGTGTCAGATCAAGACGGTAGTCAGTACGCTTGTGAGAAAAATTGTATTTGATACCTCCGAAGGATACGACATCATGTTCTTCAAAATCAGCAACTGCGACAGGGACATCCGTTCCTTCCATAGTCAGCTTTACAGAATCTATGGCTAATGCGCCCTTTCCGCTGATTGTCCATAGAAGCCGGTAATCGTCAAAATTTTTAAGCGTGACTGTCAGTGAGACGTCACCATAGTCACCCTTTTCCCCATCTAAATATTTGGAAGGAGCATCTGCACCGGCAGGAGAAAAAAACAGCGCTTCAAAACCATCGCTGAGAGTCTCAAGTACCTTGTACCTAAAACTTAGAGTATATGTCTTATTTGGTTGAAGCGGCATAATATCAGGGTTGGAGTATAAAACACTGGTGTGGGTTTCTGTACCTTGATAACTTCCCACTACAGACCGTTTTCCGTCAACGATTTCGCCCGGGTCGGTGCTGTAGCTGCCTACAGTTCCAAGTACGAAAGCTAAAGAAGCGTCATTGTCTATGTTATTTAATCCTGCGTCTGCAGAATAAACCGGAGGAAAAATGTTTAACAGAAAAATAAGTACTATCGATAATGAAAGTATCTTTTTCATTTTAATGACCTCCTCTCTTACCCTCTATTAATATCAGGGCTTAAACTTGAATACCCCTATGCTATTGGCTGTACTATTCATGGTTTATATTCAAAGGCTCCAATATCAATTCCAACCCCTTGCTTTTGATTATTACAGCGTTTGCAGCTCCGTCCCATTTTATCACCGCTCCCAGAGCCTCAAAAATGCTTTTGAGCGGAACCATGACAGTGCCATTCTCTATGAAAGGCGGTGTATCGCACTCAAGAACGATGCCATTCACAGTAATGGTAATCGGGGCCGCTGAGCCTACGGGTATTTGTATCAACAATAGGATCAGCGCCAGACACATAAATCCTGAAAGGGTTTTCCGTATTTTCTCCATCCCATTCACCTCAATAGAGAAGTCCCAGGCTTGTGACTCCTTTATCGTTCAAGTATATCACCTGCTCAGCAGGTTATATAGTATCTGCGCCATCTCCGTCCTTGTCATAGTGCTTCCCGGCTCGGCCGAGATGCCCTTCGCCGGGATATCGCTGAAGCTCGCATCATACGCGGGAAGCTTCTCCGTCGCGTCAGCGAAGATGAGGTATTCCACCCCAATGAGTAAGTCGCTTCCCTCGTTCCCCTTCTTGCCAGTGACGGTGGTAACTCCATTTTTCGTTACGACATCATAATATGCACGCTTCCCAGTGTAATACGCCCCGTCCCCGTCCGGGCCGCCGTAGATCTTATCATCGCCGGGACCGCCGTAGATCATGTCCTTGCCGCTGCCAGTGGGTATCACATCATCTGCCTCACTCCCGATCACCCAATCTCCATATTGGGTATCGGTTGAAGGAGGCATGCCAGCGTATATGCGTGTAAAACGCGGTATGGAATCGGGCTTTTCCATGAATTCCGGTGCAGGTAAGGATTCGTAGCCCCTGATTTTGGCATAAGGCGTACCTACAAGCGTTGGCACGACATATGGTATAGTCCCGGAATCGATTGCCCAGCGAAAGACAAGAAGATAGTTGGCTCCGCTCATTTGGCTGTTATAATCCTTAAAGTCCAGATCTTCATCATGCGGGCCGGTCCCGAGATGCTCCATGCTGAGTAGACACAGACCCTCGGAGCGGTAATAATCTATCACTGGATTTTTAAAGCTTTTCTCAGATATCGAACGGGCATGACCGTCGACGACGCCTGATCCGTCCCATCTGAAGAAGCCGTTTTCCATCAGCGCCCCGTCCACAAGGGAACCGAAATTCGAGAAGTAATTGACTCCTCCATGATTTCCGGTGACCATAAATGCCGAGCCGTATTGTTCATGTGCATAACTGGAGATCGCTTCCAGAAGACGCTGGTTGCCTTTTACAATCTCTTGTTCCATTGAAGGATATATATCGCGCCATGCCCAATAACTGGACATCACATCCAGATAGATACCGTCAAAATGCTGCGCAGCTGTCATGTCGATCTTTTTCTTTATCTCCTCTATCCAGGAATCCGTCCAGAACTTCGCCACATAGTTCTTCCAAGCTGCATTGTAGACCTTCGGATCTATGTAATCGGGCAGTGGTCCGGAGTCCTTGTCGATTAGAGAATCACCATCCAGATCCCAGGACGGATCGAAGGAGGCGTCCCCTCCACCCAGGGAGCCGGTTTCGGTCATGTTGATATAACCCGCAATCACTTTATCCGGACGGTCGGGAAAACGCCAGGGAGAATCGAAGCGTTCTTCCATACATTCCCGGGCTGTCTTGCCATCCCAAATCCAGTAAGCGGTCGTCCGCAAGTAATCCACCGGCAATGCGGCGCTTTCCTCCATGGAGATGAAGGTTTCCGCATGTGACCTGACATTATGGATGATATAGCTCGTGTTCTTGCTGTATTTGATTTCGCCGTCGAAGGTCATCTTCTCTCCGAAGGGGACGATGATTGTTTTACCGCTTTCGCGGTCGACTACAGCGATACCGTTTGACTCCAAGTCAAGCCGGTAGTCGGTACGCTTCCTGGGGAAGTTGTATTTCGAATCGAGCTCAAAGCCTGTCATGGCAATGGGAGCTTCGACACCCTCCTCAGTCAGCTTGATCGAATCGATAGCGACTGCGCCTTTTCCACAGATGCTCCAGAAGATCTGATAATCATCATAGGCCTTGAGAGTCCGGGTCATGGTGATTTCTCCCTGGTCTCCGGCCTTCCCCGTATAAGCACCCTCCGTGATCCATTCGCCTGCGTCTCCGCCCTTCGTCGAATAGAAGACTACCGCAAAGCCCTTGTCGGGTGCTTCGAGTATTTTGTACTTAAAAGTTAAGGTATACGTCTTATTGGGTACAAGGGGAAGCGTAGCGGGATTGGTAAACAGAATCGAGTTATTTTCTTTTTCTCCCTGATACCTTCCGACCAGAGACCACTCTCCCTCGACCACTTCATTCGCTTCCATGCTGAGCTTGCTGTATTCGCCGGCTACAAAATCACTGGCTTCGGAGGCTGAGGCCGCCGCTCCGTACGGCAAAAGGGAAAGAAAAAGTATAAGCGCGATAATGAATGCACAAATACGTTTCATTATATATTCCTCCTTAATACAAGTATATTTTTTACATACTATTTCAAAGATGTCGTATTTCAAGCAAATAAAAAATTCTCTATACTAATTAAAAGTATAGAGAATTCCTGTTTTTTCATAAATATGCCAAAGGGCATATTTATGAGGCTATTCTCAAATTAATTTCAACTTTCGCGCTTTATTGACAGCATCCAGCTTTCCTCCCGCCTCCAGCTTTCGGTAGACGTGCTCCATATGAACCTTGACTGTCCCCGGCATTATGTGAAGCCTCTGCGCTATTTCGCCCCGTTTGAGGCCCTCTGCAGCCAGGGCGAGGACCTGAAGCTCCCTTGCCGACAAGGATGCTGAGTTTTCCGGTATGTTTTTCAGGCTGTCCATGTACTTTTCACAGGAGAGGAGTACTTTCTTTATGTATTCATCTCCTGGGGAGGAAGCCACGAGCTGCCGTACCAGGTCGATAATGTCAGGAGCGTATTCGGCAAAGGGCAGTATGATATGATCCTCCCTTGCTTCGTCGAAGGCTCTCCGTAATAGGCTGCAGCCTGCGTCCAAGCCGTAAAGCCTATATTTTGTCACAGCTTCGAGGATTTGCTTGTGGAGAAAGCCCAGTTGGTAGTGGAAGGTGGAAAAATATTGCTTAAACTCCTCTGTCAGTATTTCAAGCTTTATATAATTCTTCGACAGGAGGACCGCCTTGCAGTATACGATATAGTTGAAGGCGTGGCCCTGATAAATGAAACGAGCCGGAGACATATCTCCGTTACGCAGCCACGCCGGTATATACTCCGCCCTGCCAAGACAGGCGTTTATGTATCCCTCGATTATTTCCAGAGTGGTATTGTTGACAGCGTGGTTTTCCCTTGTCACTTCATTGCGGAGCCGGCTCAGAAGCTCCAATGCCTCGCTTATCCTCCCCTGATATATGTACAGCCTCATTAGCGCAAAATCTGCACAGAGCACGATACAGGTCTGTTTCCTTGCATTTGCCTTATAGACAGCCTTTAAAGCATTTAATTCCGCTGTCTTCCAATCCCCTGTCTCCAGCGCATATTCCGCGGGAATCAGATGATCGCTGCCTTCCCCGCATCCGCCCGTAAGAAGTTGAAGGTCAGGAAAAACAGCCACCATATGGTCCGCCATTTCTTTAAGCTTATCCGGTCGTGTATAATAGGAATACAGCAGATGGGGGCTTCCGAAGGTAAACTCCGCATTCTCCCTTATGACACATCTGCCGTGCCCCTCCAGCAAACGTACAGCCTCCTTCACATGCGCCATCATACGATATGAGTCATTCCACACGGTAAAGACACGTATGATGCTGATTCTTCCGAGAATGAGATTTTTCCGTGCAGCAGTTATGCCCTCAGCCTTCCCGTAAATCTCCTGAAGCTGGTTTAAGCATTCCACTCCGACCCGTATAAGGGACCGGTCTCCGCTGAGCACAGCAAGGCATATGTACTGTGTATAGGCAATGGGGTATTTAAAGAGCAATTCTCTGGGCTGCTCCGTAAATAACTCCAGAATCCTTCCGAAGTCGTTGATGTTAAAGCTGAGTGTATCCTCGTTATCGAGGAGGGCCAGGATGCGCTCTGTATCCCCCGCCCGGTAAAAATATCCGTAAGCTTTGGGGTATTCCTTTTTTGCAAGATGCCATTCGCCCATACGGCGGCAGCATTCTGTGCATTCCTCCGTGTCTGTGGACCTGGACCTTAAAAAATCAAGCAGCACGTTATGAATCTTGTATGTTCCTGACGTCTCCTCAAAGGCAATAAAGGCATTTTCACGGCGCAGCTTTTTCAGGAATTCTTCCGCTTCCTCTTCCCTGGTCACAAACAGAGCCTGCTCCGCTGTAAAGCTGTCCACAACCGAAAGCTTAAGTAAAAACTGCCGGATTTGCCCGTCGTAGGCATTGTACAGGACCTTTTCAACCAAAGAATCAAGGGCGGGGCTCAAGCCTATGGGAATACCCCTTTCCGCGCCGAGCATAATGAGATAAATAAGCGATATCCAGCCATCAGCGTATTCGCATATTTTTTGAAACTCACTCTCAGGGAGCGAAAAACCCATTAAAGCGTAATAGCTGCGTACTTCTTCGTCGGTGAATTTTAGAGTTTGCTGCGGCAGGATAGTGCACTGCCTCTTGGCCAAAAGTTCGTCCAACTCAAGGTTGGAGGTGTCCCTTGTTATAACCGTGATATGCAGGTTTTCCGGCTGTTCCGCAGCAATGTGGGAAAGCAGTCTTCCAATTCTTAAATCCCTTACAAAGTGATAATCGTCGATTACAAGTATGGTATCCGGCTCAAAGTCCAACCCGTTTAAAATTGACAGGATATTTGCAGTCTGCGGCGCATCTGTGGGAAAACCGAGACTCTTGAGGCTCTCCCCCGTTTTTTTGTCCACCTTGCCGATCTCGATTGAGAACCTGTCCCAGAAATATACCGCCGTATCCTCAGATGTCAGGAAGGTCAGCCATAAAACGGGACAGCCCTTTGCTGCGAGAAATTCCCGTACCGCCGTTGTCTTTCCGTAGCCGATAGGCGCTTCCACGACGGTCAGCGGATAGTCGAACATGCTCTCCAGCGCACGGTTGACGCGCTCTCTTTTCAGAGCTTTGAGCTTTTTCACCGGGCTTCACTCCTTTCCGGGGGAGTTCTTTTGTCGTCAGTATACAGCATTTTTTTACATCTTTCAAGAAATATGGATATTGATGAAAAGGGGTATAGCCAACTACTTATCAGGTAGTTTAGCAATACCCCCTTCTTTATATTACTTTCAGCTTCTCTTAAAGATCCAACTCATCCAGCACCCACTGCGTTACCTGCACTACCAGGGGGCCGCAAAGCTCATTATGCCTTTTCAGCTTTTCCTCTTCTGTTTCTACAGTTTTTTTCATATCCAAGCCTGTAATGTCATAACAGAAGGATGATCCATACTTCTCCTTGAATTTTCCAAATATCCTGTCTGCCGGTAAAAATGATGTATCCTTGCTGTCTTCACTGGACCTTCTGCCTCCGACCAGTCCCATGCAGATAAAGGCAGCATTCAATGCTCCGCAGTTGCTTCCGTTCTTGCTCATTCCAGCCCCGAAAGGAGTTGCGATTTTCTGGGGTATTTCTTTGTCCGCACCCAAATAATCACATACAGCCATTACAACCGATTCGCAGCAGTTATAGCCGCCGTTGAAATGCACCATTACCTTTCCCAGAGCCTCTTCACGTTTATCCATTGTACCCCTCCTATTCTAATTGCTGCATTCTTTAATATCGATTCATCCCTCGGATATGTCAAATGCAGTATGTTTAATTTCTAATCTGATTATATCATAAATCACTCAGCTATCCATCTATAATGCCTTGTTATTTCAGATATACCGTTCCAGTATAACAGCGAATCCTCTTCATCAGGATAGGGTCCTGAATTATGTATTAAATACGGCACTCCATCCTTATTCCTTTTGTCCGATATAATGCCGATATGCTTTATTCTGCCTCCGAAGACAACTATATCCCCACCCTGCCACTGGTACAGGTTTTCTTTATTGCCGGACAGTATTTCATTAGTAAGCTTGACTGCATACTTGTCAAAGAATACTACAAGATTAGGTATCCTTCTGAAGTCAATATTAGGATCAGGCCCTCCTGATTCGGTTACTCTCCTATACTCCTTAGTGTTCTTTTTAATATCCTCGTCAATCAATTCCTTTAGCTCATAACCGGAATTCCTAAAAGCCCTCCATATCAAATCAGTGCATACTCCCTCATCCTCAGGGGGGTATCCTCCCCGGTAATACGCATCCTTATATCTGGATTTGTTCTCCACATCGGCTCTTGCCCCCTGAATAATATCCTCCAGATCATCAATACCGTCGGCATCCTCGTCATTACCTGAGAAAAGCCTTTCAATTTCAAGTACTTCCTCTACTTCAAAAGGACCAGCAGGCTCATTAGAATGGGCAATCTCCTTTTCAACCTGCTTTTCTGACGGCAAAATGCTCAAAACCAGAATCAATATAACAATAAATACAATTGCTGCTTTCTCTGAATTGCTCTTCATTATATCACTTCTCTCCCTTGCACAATAAAAAACTATGGCATAATAGGTTCTCCGGTATTATATAATAGTTGCAGCAAACAAGCTCTTAATAATATATAGTTGTTCTGATTATATTGATTTTCTTATCACCGTAGTTTTCAAATCCTATTTGCCTTTCATATTCTTCTTCCTGTCTTGTAACCATTACTAGATCACCATCATGGGCATACTGTCTTTCACTATCAGCAATAAAGGCCCCCACATCGCCTCCTATAATGTAAAAAGCATCAGTTACTAATGAGAAGCGGTCCGAAGGACTCTTTGTATTATCAAGCAAAATTTCTTTTATTTCACCGGTCTCTATTGAGAAAGCATCCATAATGCCGCTGCAGCTCTTATCTGTCATAAGGTTGTAATCCGTAGCTTTTCCTATGCATCTGGTTGTCCAATCCCCACTGAAGCTGTCCTTTTCAAAGGCTTTTAAAACAGCACTGTGATGCCCTTGGTGTTCAATTGAAACTTCTCCTTCAATGATCATCAATATCCTTGAAATTCCAGGCAAGGGAGTAAAGGTTGATTCATCAGCCGCAACTTTTGCAGAACTCAATCTCCACCTAAAATTACGATCGGCATATACTGCATTCTCAGGATATATATACAGTTGTGCCGTTGTGCCTCCTGACCATGTACTGACTTTACCCTCGCTTTTTCTTATTATTCTTATGCTGTTGTTCATATCCCACCATTTCTATCCTTTCAAAAACCAGCCTGTGGCAATCATGTATCTCACATCCGTATCCATCTGCTATCTCCTGAATATACTCAACTTTGATTCATAATAAAAGAGAAGCCTGGAAAACACATAATCATATATTAGGAATACTACTTGAATCACTGCGAAAGCAACTCCCGGCAAAATGCCGTTATCCGTAAGAGGCACCGGAAGCACCGTTATGATTAGGCTCTTGAAAAGTAAATACCATAGGAAGATTGATATGTTAAAAACAGTAAGCTTGAACAGCAATTCAACTGCCGCTTTCCTTCTCTTTTCTATAAAGTACTTGAAAACAGGATAATGGCCGAAAAAAAATATAAAAGGTGCTACACCCATAATATTGCCTGTGATCAGTATATTTAATAAGGAAACAGCGAAATAAACAGCAATCCCTGCTCCCGCTCCCAACTCTACAATAGTAATTGCTACAGGCAATGACGCCAGAAAATATAATGTCAGTTTACCCGTAGGCATAATAGTGCTTAAATACAGGAACACCACTGCTATGCTTGTAAATATGCCGGTAAAGGCCATCTTTCTGCTCATAACGCCACTCTCCCGAGTT
>JAKJCD010000036.1 GCA_022706625.1 Bacillota bacterium
TTCAAAAGGATGTACGAAAAAGGAGATATTTATAAAGGAGAATACGAGGGCTTGTACTGCACTCCGTGCGAAGCGTTCTGGACAGAGACCCAAGCCGCGGAAGGCAGATGTCCGGATTGCGGCGGGCCGGTTGAAAAAGCAAAGGAAGAGGCATATTTTTTCAGGCTTTCAAAATATCAGGATAAACTCATCGAACTGTTTGAAAACAATGCTGAGTTTCTGCAGCCTGAGAGCCGCCGGAACGAAATGCTCAGCTTTGCACGCCAGGGACTCGAGGATCTCTGCATATCAAGGACTTCCTTTGATTGGGGGATACCCGTGCCTATGGATGAAAAACATGTGATCTATGTATGGCTTGATGCCCTGTCAAACTATATAACAGCATTGGGTTATCCCGACGATAGGGGTAAATATGATCATTACTGGCCTGCGGATGTTCACTTGGTAGGAAAAGAAATCGTGAGATTTCACTCTGTCATATGGCCTGCTATGTTGATGTCTCTGGATCTGCCGCTGCCCAAAAAGGTCTTGGGCCATGGGTGGATACTGCTTGAAGGCGGCAAGATGTCAAAATCCAGAGGAAACGTGGTAGACCCGGTAAGGCTTATCGAGCGTTACGGAGTAGATGCGCTAAAGTATTTCCTGTTAAGAGAATATACCTTTGGGCAGGATGGGCTGTTTACCAACGAAATAATGCTGGGTCGCATGAACTCTGATTTGGCCAACGATCTGGGCAATCTGGTCAGCCGCACTACCTCTATGATAGAAAAATATAACGGAGGACTGGTCCCTCCGGAAGGGAAAGATGAAGGGATAGACAGCGAACTGAAGAAGATCGCTTTAGGAGCTTCGGCAAAGGTCGAAGCCCATATGGATAAGTTCAATTTCAGCCTGGCACTGGAAGAGATCTGGATCTTGATAAGAAGAACCAATAAATATATAGACGAGACTGCGCCCTGGCTGCTTTCGAGAGATGAAGCAAACAAGGAAAGGTTAAATACCGTGCTGCACAACCTGGCTGAATCTCTCAGGATAGTGTCCGTTCTGATCCAGCCTTTTATGCACACAACTTCCGCAAAGATAAGGAAGCAGTTAGGATTGTGGTTTGCAGATCCCGAGTGGGCAGATACCAAGGTCTTTGACCGTATGAACGGCGAACAGGTAAAAAAAGGAGATGCGATCTTCCCAAGGATGGATATAGAAAAAGAACTGGCTGAGCTTGAAGCCATGAAGGCCAGTGCAGATCCGGGGACTGTCGGCAAAGAATATCCTCCCATAAAGGATTTGATAGATTATGAGGATTTTGCAAAATTGGATTTCAGGGTAGGTTTGGTACAAAGCTGCGAAAAACATCCAAAGGCTGATAAGCTCCTGGTGTTCCAGATCAAAATGGGCAATGAGGTGCGCCAGGTGCTGTCGGGAGTCGCAGATTGCTATAAGCCGGAGGATCTTTTAGGAAAGAAAGTCATAGTGGTAGCTAATTTGAAGCCCAGGATGCTTAGGGGGCTGGAATCAAAAGGGATGCTTTTATTTGCGGATAATGGGGAGAGGTATGAGTATCTTACTACTACTGCGCCCGATGGCGAAATCGTCAGCTAGGCTTGTTAAATTTCCCCAGGGCTATGCCGCTATCGCCGATCGCTCAGTCACGTATATCTGTATACGTTCCTATCGCATCCGGCATCAGCGTCTACGCCCTGAGCAAATTTTCCTGCGCCTGGAGAAATGCTAAATTTCCCCAGGGCTATGCCGCTATCGCCTAACAGCCATTAATGTGTCAATGACGGAGGCCTGGTATGCTGTTTGATTCCCATACACATATAAATAATGAAACCTACAATGCCCGGCAAAGGGAAGAACTCATCCGGGCTATTGAAGATTCGCATCTGTCCTACGTGATGGACATCGGCTTTGATCTGGAGAGCTCTTACGAAGCGTATAAGCACGCAAGCGAACATAGCTGGTGTTATGCCGCCGCAGGCTTTCATCCCCATTATGCGGATAAAATCGCTGAAGAAGACATGGTTTTGCTCAAGGGATTGGCGGAGAAACCCAAGGTTCAGGCCATTGGCGAGATCGGCCTTGACTATTATCGAAACCTGTCGGATCCCGAGATACAGCGATATTGGTTTCGAAGGCAGCTGCAGCTTGCTTTGGAGCTTTCCATGCCTGTCGTGATCCACGACAGAGAAGCCAATAATGATGTGATGAAGATCCTGAAAGAAGAAGGAGTCTTCGGCAAGTCAAGAACAGATCAGTTCCCGAGACAAAAAGACGGGCTTCCCGATGCGAGGCTCCTCATGCATTGTTACTCCGGAAGTCCGGAAATGGCTAAGCAATATATCAAGCTTGGAGCCACCATCTCCATAGCCGGGCCCGTGACTTACAAGAATGCAAGAAAGCTCATCGATGTGGTTTTTGATACTCCTATCGAGCATTTACTGGTTGAGACCGACGCTCCCTACCTTACTCCGGAACCTTTTCGAGGCCGTCCCAATCAAGCCCCTTACGTGGAATATACGGTAAGGAAAATCGCCGAGATCAAAGGCATCTCCTATGAAGAAACCGCAAGAATCACCTTAGAGAACGCAAAACGATTTTTTAACATCTGATCATTAAAAATATTTACTTCAAGTGACAACCTTCTACAGTTTTCGAATATCTTTTTTACTATGATGAAAAAAAAAGGGGTGATTCGCTGTGGAATTGTTGTTGGACAACCTGAAAAATGCCTTTTTAAAAGGCAAGCACGGGAAAATAAAAGATATTGCGCTTCCGGACAAGCATTTTCTGATCCGGATAGCGGTGTCTTTAAGCCTTGCCTTCCTGCTTGGGAGAACTGCTCTCTGCTATCCTGTAAAACCTGTTTCTATTGCGCTGATCACCGTACTGCTCATGGGAAGCAAGGCAAATATCTACGCATTCCCGTTTTTATGCATCGGCATGCTATCCGCCGCGGGGACAAGCTATGATTACCTGGGAGATTTGGCGGCACTCCTTATTTGCGTGATCGCTTTCCTTTTGCCCGGGGTCAGAAAGTTTCCTACGGCACTTCGATCGCTGGTGGCGGCAGCGATCATGGTTTGCGTGAAAGTTGTTTATTATATATGGGCGGGGCTGCTTTTTATATACGACGGTATGTCTATGGCTCTGGATCTGCTTATATTGTTTGCACTGATTTATGTTTTTAAAGAGTTCTTCCGGATCCTGGACAAAGGGATAGGCTCTGATAGAAATCCTCTTGAAACTCTGATAGTGCTTTCTGTCATGATATTGCTTACCGCAGGCGGGTTTGGAGTAATTCAGGCCGGTCCCGTTTCCCTCCTCGGCGTGGTCGCATTTTTTATAACTTTGACTGCAGGATATGGGGTAGGGCCGGCGGGAGGAGGACTTGTGGGCATCGTCGCAGGTTTTATTATTATGCTGATGGCTTATGACACCCCTGCTTTGGCCGGTATTCTGGGATGCTGCGGGGCAGTTGCAGGAATATTCAGCGAAAGGCAAAGGTTGTTTGCGGGGATCTGTTTTGTCGGAACCGCTCTCAGCTTCGGTTTGCTCAAAGGATTTCCGGAATTATATACATCTATATATGTGCCGGTCATAGCCGCAATAATATTCGTCCTGCTGCCGGGAAGGCTGATGGACCAGCTGATAAAGCTCCTTTCGCTGCTCAGGCAGGATGACAGTTTTTATGAACTCACAGCAAGAAAGAAAGTTAAAGAACGTCTTGAGGAATATGCCGCCCTCTTTTCAAAACTGGCTCTTACCGGCGGCATTGCCGGCTCATATCACCCTGCAAGGGATATAATGGCACTGCAATTCAAGGGTATGTCAAGAGCCCTTGAAAAGATGGCCCGGGAGCTGTCATGCGAGTACCGGCCTCTAAAGGCAAGAAGCCGCAGATATGAACTGAGGACCGGAATGGCCAGCTATGGGAAAGAAGGCAGGATCTCCGGGGACAGCTGCCTTTGCGCACCCGTCAGCGAAGGCGAGTTCCTGATCGCATTGAGCGACGGCATGGGGCAGGGATTAAAGGCAGCCGAAGAAAGCACCGTTACCGTTAATACTCTTTTCAACCTGGTAAAAGCAGGCTTCGAGGTGGAGCTGGCTCTTCGTATGGTCAATTCCATACTTTTGCAAAAGTCCGATGATGAGATTTTCTCGACCCTGGATATGGGCTTTATCAATCTTTATACTGGAAGAGTCAGGATATTCAAGATAGGAGCCGCCATCAGCTTCATAAAGAGGGCAAACGGTGTTAAAGCAATAAAAATGTCTGCACTCCCCTTGGGCATTATCGAGAAGGTTCCGGTGGAATCCATCTCCATGCAGCTTAAAAAAGGGGATGAGCTCATCATAGTGTCTGACGGGATAACTGAAGCGGAGAAAGGCACAGACGGCCTGGAATGGGTCAAAAGTGCCATTCTTGAGATCCGGTCAAAGGATCCCCAGACTATGGCGGATCTGATCATCAACCGGGCTGTCCAAAAGTACGGATTGCGGAAAAAAGATGATATGACGGTAATCGTCGCTCTGGTACAATAATGCGCCCTTATCCGATTTTCTTATGGAGTTTGAAGCGGAAAAGTGCTATAATTTATTTGGTGCAGAAGACATTTAAGAAAAGGAGCACGGACAGGGTATTTTATGAGTAAATTCATTGATCACTATAGGATGCTGCAGGTGCATCATGAGGCGGGTCAGGAAATCATCAATGCGGCATACCGATGCTTTTCAAAGATGTACCATCCGGATGTGAACGGCGACAGGGCTGCCACAGAACAAATGAAACTTATAAATATCGCCTATAATACCATCGGAAATCCCAGAAAACGCAGAGATTATCACAAAGAATGGCTGGAATGCCATAACGGCAAAATCGAGAACGGCCTTGAAAACATATATCCTCCGGTTAAAAATGAAAAAAGTGCGGCGGAGAAGTTTTACGAAGCCGCAAAAGCCGAAGAGGAATTAGCCAGGGGAGTTTTAGAAGGCTTTTTCGATGATCTCATTAAAGAACAATGGGAGAAATCCTACAGAAAGCTGACCGCTGCGGACAACCGCAACATACCGTTGGAAGAATACATAGAGTGGAAGAGGATCGTATCCCAGCTCTATAAGCTTGGCAATTATAAAATCGATTATTTCAGCACCTATGAAAACTGCGAATATGCGGGAGGTAGCTACCCAAAAATCCTGCATTTTTCGGTGACCCTTACCGAAATGGAGATAGTTACAGGCAAGGTAAATCAGGAACAGACTCAAAAGTATGTTGCTCTTGACGGTGGAGAATTTAAGGTTTGCCTGGGCTATTCTGATCTGAAACCCAGTATACGAAAGTTCAAATACCTGGCCCAGGCACTTCCCAGGACCAATAGGGATGAGATAATAGCTAAGGCCCTCGACAGCATCGATCCCCTGACGGGCATTTACAGCCGCAGGGGCTTTATCGAGCAGGCGGAAAAGGAGCTTATAAGGAGTTCCAGATACGGCAATCCGCTGACCCTTGCCACTGTGGAGATCAGACCGGAAAAAGATAAAAATGAAGTTTTTTCAGAGGAGAAGGACGGGATGATCTCCCTTATCTCCGAGACTCTCAGCGGAAATATCAGGAAAACCGATATCATAGGAAGATGCGGCGATACGGCCATAGCTGTTTTATTTACTGAAACCAAGATCGAAAAAGCAAAGAGCATCACTATAAGGCTTCTTGAATCAATCGAAGGAGAAGAGGCGTTGCGTTGCGGGATCTACTGGGCCTGTTCCGCATTTATAAGCGGAGATGCTGAAGAGCTGCTCAGCGAGACCTTAAGTCAGGCAGTATTGAAAGAAAAGACCGGCGGAGAAAGCGCCGGAATCAAAAAGCTTGGGAAATACGAACTGTCGGATATATTGGACTTTAATAAAAAAGGGAAGAACCATTTTTAGCACAGAAATCGGTATTATTTTTTATAGTCAAACAGTCTGCCGCTTTGGTCTGTCTGATCTCCGTAACCGTAATCGGTGATCCTTTTCTCCATGGCGGCGGTTTTTATGGATTCTAAAGTTTTAAGCCGGATATCGCTGATGGATGCGGCAATATCTTTGTCAAGAGCCAGTATGAGGCTTATCATCTGATCTATCCTATCCTTTTCATCCTCAGTGCAAGAATGGGCGTCTTCGCTGCTATAAGCCTCCTCCAACTCCTGCAGATCTTCAAGGACAGCTTCTCTTGCAGCAAGATGAATGTCATAGGACTCCCAATTCTCGATGCTGCTGAGCAGCTCTTCACTTATATGAAGATACTGCTTGAGAAATGCCATTTTGTTCGAATAGTAATCGCTGTGGCGGTCAGAATATATCATTTCATGCCCTTTACCCTAGCCAATTTGTCGGCTTGCCTGAAGGTGACCTTAAGCTCGTCAATGAGCCCGAGGAGCTGCTTCATCAGTTCAACATCTTTATTTGAATTGGCTTCGTATAATTTTTCAATCAGAAATAGGTACAGATCATTCAGCTCAACGGAGATGGCCTGATTCATATCCAGGGAATTGTTCAAGGCTTTTAATATTTTCTGGGCTTTCGCGATGGAGTTAAAAGATTTAACAGCATCGCTGTTTGCCGTAAAAATGGCCATGGAAACCTGTTTTGAAGCCTCCTCAAATAACCTTACCACCAATTCCCCGTTGGTAAGGGTCTGTAGAGTCTGGGATTTGTACTGTTCGTATAGATTCGCTTGCATGGTTATATCCCCTTTACTTCTTATTTATTAGAACCAAATTGCAAAAGCATAGATCCTTGTACATCCAATCTCTGCAGAGCTGTCTCCATTGCGCTGAATTTTTTCCAGAGCCGTGCCTCATCAGCAATAAGCCTTGATTGTAAAGCATCGATCCGCTTATTGGCCGCCTGTATATTTTTTGTGATATTGTTTTGCGTATCGGAGCTTGTCAGCTCGATACCGGCTAATTCTATCAGTGTACCCCGCTGGTTTTGGACACCGGTCTTCTTTGTCGCTTTCTGGATTATGTTGTTTATCTTGTGAGCCAGTCCGGTTTCTGAGTCGGAGAACAGATCAGATATTTCTGCCGCCCTTGTTTTCAATGCATCCAAAAGCTTAGCCTCGTTGACTATCTTAAGCTTGCCGTTATCCTGATAGCTGCCGGAGCTTATCCCCATGTCAAATAAGCTTAAGCCGCCGCTTTTTGCCGTGCTGTTCATGGCGGATCTAAGCCCGGAAAGGATGCCTCTTAGTACGGGATCCCCGTTCAGCATCCCCGCCTTGGCTTTAGCCTCCCACTGCTCGATCTGCTTTTCAGTCATTTCACTCTTTTGCTCTTCAGAGAGGGGCGGATACTTCGGATTGGTCTTTTCTGACACCAAGCCGCTGATAAGGTCCACCAACGCATTATAATCATCTAAAAATTTCTGTATGGTTTCTTTCAAAGAGGAAGAATCCTCTTTTATGGAAATATTCACCGGAGGTGCGCCAGCCTCAGTTTTTTGAAGGAGTTCAATGTTTATTCCGTCAATTTTGAAGATATTGGAGCTTCTTTGGATCCTTTGGCCATTGACCGAAAGTACGGCATTCTTTCCGTATTCTACTTTTGCCCCGCTGTCTGTGGTAAGCCCCAAAACAGATAGCAGATTACCCTCCGTATCGTTGATCACGATATTATCTCCGGCGCCGGCATCCTTGGCCGTTAAAGTGAAAGTGTCGGCGATAGAGGAGTAAGATAAGGTAACTCCCGCTTCTGATGCGTTGATTTCTCTCATTATATCGTAAAGGCTCTTGTCTCTTCCGATCTCAAATTCGACTGAATTGATTTTGAATTTCAATGTATCGGTATTAGGGTCCAAATCTCCCGCAAAGAAAAAGCTATCCAGGGATGAGTATAAAGAAAGCCGGCTGGACTGTTCATTGGACAGGCCCAATTTGTTTAATGCAGCAGTATCGCCGCCAACGGCTTTTACTATGATTTCAGAACCGTCCGCTTTAAAGGAAAGCCGGTCGCCTTTTATGGAGACTGTGATCAACCGGTCCTCCGCGTTCGTTGTTCCGAAGGCTTTATCTACAGCCGCCTGAAGCGCACTTTCAAGACCTGCCGAAGTCGGATCGGAATTGACGCTTTGAATGAAGCTCTCGTCAAAGGTTATCGTCCTGACCCGGCCCTCCAAGGACAGGCTTATGGATTTACCGCCTATAGAGGAAAGCAGGGATGAAATATCATCCGCGGACAGGGAGCCGGGCGTTTGGCCGGCTATGGTGCCCCCGAGAGCTTTTGATACTGGACTGCCGCTGCTAATCTTTTGTTTTTCAGCAAGCTGCGAAACGTAATCGATAACTATATTGCCCTCCATAGCGGCAGCAGTGCCTATGACCGATACGGCTGAGGACGAAGAAGTAGCTTTCGCAGTATTAAAGAAAGAAGAGCTTCGAAAATTAGTTGCCGAAAGAACATCCAGATAAGAGCTTTGAAACTCGCTGAGAGCTTTTGTTACAGTCCTGTATGCCGCTTGCTTCCATTCAAGCTTTTGGACCGCCTGCTGTTCTTTCAGGATCTTCTGCCTGCTTCGAGTGGTATAGCTTTTAACAAGCTCATCTATATCCATGCCGGATACGAGACCGCCGAAACCGGTCTTTGCCGACAGGCTGGACAGTGTATTAATAGTAGCCATGCCCCGCACCTCCTATGAAATATATATCGGCAGAATCATGAAAAACTTTAGTTTTTTAGTCTGCTTTTCGATATATGGAGGGTCTGACAGGTTTGAACTTATGCCGAAGCCCGGAGAGGGATTCGCTGAGCCCGATAAAGAGGTAGCCGCCGGGTTGAAGAGCGTTATAGAATTTCTCTATCAGCTGTTCCTTGGTGGGTGAGTCGAAATATATCATCACATTTCTGCACAGGATCACCTGAAAAGGTTTTTTAAACGGAAAAGGAGAAAGCAGATTAAAATTGCGGAAGGTCACGTTGCTGCGAAGGACGTCGGAAACCCTGTGGCGATCTCCGTCAAGGGCAGTAAAGTATTTTTTAAGCCATCTTTCTGAAAGTCCGTTCAACTCCTCTTTTTTATAGATGCCTTCTCTTGCAGTAAGGAGGACCTTGTTGGATATATCGGAGGCAAGTATGGTGCTGTCCCAGTCTGCCGCATTTGCCCCCAGGTAATCAAGGGTGATAATGGAAAGAGTGTAGGGTTCCTGGCCGGAAGAGCAGCCGGCGCTCCATACGCGAAGATCTCGGGTTCTCAGGGTTTTATCGATCCAGGGCAGCACCGTCTCTCGGTAAAAATCAAAATGATCCCCCTCTCTCATGAAGTATGTATGATTGGTGGTCAATTTGCTGATGAGGACGGTCATTTCATCACCGGTCTTATCATTCATTGCGTAGCTGAAATAATCCTTGTAATTGTCAAAACCCAGGGCGGTTAGATGATTGCTCAATCTCCCCTCGATCAGAGACCGTTTTTTAGAAAGGTTTACCCCGTAATTGTCCTTGATATGGGTCATTATTGCCGCAAATTCTTCATCCGTCAGGTAAATCAAAAGCCTTGTCCTCCTATCATATCTTTACTATATATTAATCGACAGGATAATCATAATTATTAGCGATATAACTGTCAACCGGTATCATAATAGAATCTGTCCAAGGAGCTGCCGCTATGATATACTATTTTCATTAATATACTAATAGGAAGCTTTTTTACCGGCAAGGAGGGCGTTGTGGCAGAAGTAATTAAAATAACATCCCCCGTGGAGGTCAAAAATAGAATACAGAATATGCCCAAGGCCCAGTCAGCCGATGCCATTTTCGATCTGACCGATCCCGAGGGGCTTTCAAAAGACCCCGGTAAAATCAAAAAGGCCGAGGAAGAAGGCCCCAGGCAGGAGCTCCTTAAAAATCTAAATAAGGAGATCTATCTGCCTTTGCTCAATCAGACCAAAGTCCAGGCTGACAGCATGAGGAGGCTCATACTTTACTCAAAGCTCTTTGAGATATCCTCAGGGGTGATCACGGAAGATTTTTTAAACGAGCTGTTTGTCCTGCCCAAGGAATTACTGACGGAGCTTTTAAAAAGGGAAGAGGCCGCAACGGTTTTTAAAGGCGATTTTTTTGACGCCTTACGTGTTCTCGTTAAAAGTGAGAGCCATCCGAAGCTTCAGGATGCAATACTTACAATACTGAAATACTTTGACTGTTATGTTAATCAGAACAACTCGCTGCAATCCGTATTAGTGCGAAGCAACGATCTTTTAGGACTTCTGCTGAAGCAGGACAGGCAGATACTGGAGCAGCAGATAAATAAACTGGAAGTTCTAATCGATACCGGGAAAGACAATTATAAAGAAATAATAAAGTTCCTGAAAAACGAATTTGTACCGGTTTTGAGAGGGATAGCCGCAAACTACTCCCCTTCGGACAAGGTATACGATCAAATGCTATCTGTGATCCACTACATAGTAAGGTATGATAAGGCGGATCAGAAACTTCTTGAAGATGCCTTCCTGCATTTTGCAGAAGAGCTCAAGCCCCTATTTTCTCATCTGACGAGCGAAGACATCGCAGACATGAAGGAAACATTGCTTTCTGACGCAAAGACGGTAAAAGCCGAGGCTGATAATGCCGGAAAAGCTAAAGGGATCCATGAAGCACCGGATGGGGAAAAGGCTGAGGAGAAAACCAATATATATATAAATGAAGAAAAGGATACGGCGGAGCTTCTTACAAAGGCTCTGAGCAAAGAAAGTCCGTCCAAGATGAGCAGCGCCGCACAAAACCTTCTATTATATATGGTACAAAGCGAAAGCCCCATGCTTCCGCTGCTGCATTTCATGATCCCATTGAGGTTTCTCAGGGAAGACACCTACGGTGAGTTTTTCATCGATAAGGAATGCAAAGAGAAAAAGGGAGAGGCCGGGCAGGCAACAAATATCTTTTTTACAATACAGTCGGATCTTTACGGGACCTTCGAGGTGGATCTGCTTGCCAAGGATCGCAATATCGAGCTGGACATAAAGTGCCCCAAGGAGCTTATAGCATCAGTGAGGGAAACGAGGCAGAGGTTCAGGGATACCATAGAGGGGGCAGGCTACAGGCTTGCCGGCTATCAGGTGGGAGAGTATACGGAAAGTAAAACCATCCTGAAGCGCTTCCCGGAGCTTATGAAAAGAAAGGCGGGAATAGATGTCAAGATCTGAGAAAAAAGGAATAAGCAGCGATACCTTAAGAGTTGCCGCTTTGAAATATGACCAGAATGTGAACGGCGCACCCTGTGTGGTCGCAGCGGGGACTGGCCATATGGCTCAAAGGATATTGAAGGTAGCTATGGAAAACGGCATTGCAATCTACCACGACGACAGTGCCGCTACGCTTTTATCCAAACTGGAAGCGGGACAGGAGATCCCGCCGGAGCTATATCAGATCGTTGTGGATATCTATATCTCACTCCTTGAACTGGCGGAAGAAAACCGAGTATAATCGGCAATATGTAATCCTTAGCAGCATTGTATTTTTCCCGGATCTTTAATATAATAAAAGTGCGAGATAGGGCGAACAGAACGCTTTAATTAGTACCCCCGCCCCCCATTACGCTCAGTTGTGAATCACAGAACAAAAGGCAGGTTGTATTATGTTACCGGAGAATATTGGGAAGTTTTTTTGGGAGTACAAAGGGATTGAAATCGATGAGAAAGAGAACTGGTTTTTTGTTATTGAACGATTATTAGAGTATGGGGATATAGAATCGATTAGATGGATGCTGACAAACTATGATCAGAAGCAGCTGACAGAGGTAGTTAAAACCAGTCGCAAGATTTCAAAGAAAACGGCTTCGATTTGGCAGAACTATTATGATCTGCCTAAGGAGGAGATAAGATGCATGAACACATTATGTCAAAAGACAGACATGACCTTCTTGGCAAATTAGAGTCAAGCTTTATCGAAGACTTCTATTTGGCAGGGGGAACGGCTTTAGCTTTGCAGCTTGGACACCGCTGGTCAGAAGATCTAGACTTTTTTACTAAGACTAGGTTTGACTCATTTGAACTGATTACAAGGTTGTCAAAATTAGGGGAGTTCACTTTAACAGGGCAGGATGACACAACAGTTCATGGGTTAATGGGCAATATCAAACTGAGTTTTCTTTACTATCCTTACTCACAACTAGAAGGGTTTCATATTTATAAGGGGATTAAAATAGCACATATAAAAGACATAGCTTTAATGAAGATAATTGCTCTGATCCAAAGAGGCAGCAAGAAGGATTTTATAGATTTGTTTTTTATTGAAAAAGAAGGAATAAGGATAGAACAGATTATGGATCTGTTTTCAAAGAAGTTCTGCTTTGCTTCATACGAACCTATGCTGATTTATAAAAGCCTGGGTTATTTTGAGGATGCCGACAGGGAAATAACGCCAAAAATGTTTATTGATATCTCTTGGGAAAAAATTAAATCCTATTTTTCCAATCGGCAAAAGGAATTACTTGAAGAAGAATTGCAGAAATTAGGCGATTGAGGACGGGGTGTGTCAAAACCCCCGTCCCCTTGATACTACCCCTTGATACTATATGCAGAAGCCACCCTTGCGGGTGGCTTTTGGTATCCCTTTCGGGAAAAGGTACGTTGCCTTTCAAGATCGGGTCTAAATAATTTACTGCAGCAGCTGGAGCACGCTCTGAGGCTGCATGTTGGCCTGGGCCAGCATCGCCTGAGCTGCCTGGGAGAGGATGTTGTTCTTTGTGAACTCCATCATTTCCTTGGCCATGTCGACGTCACGGATACGGCTTTCAGATGCTGTCAGGTTTTCAGAGGTTGTCCCGAGGTTAGCGATGGTGTGTTCAAGTCTGTTCTGCATAGCACCAAGCTTGGAACGTTCAGAAGATACCTTGGTTATTGCAGCTGCACTTAGTGTCGACGCTCTAGTTGTAACTAACCAATCAGGTGCAAACTCTGCTATTGATGCTATCGATGCTGCAATAACC
>JAKJCD010000037.1:0-12452 GCA_022706625.1 Bacillota bacterium
TTTTTGTTGACCTTTATCACTTCATGCTGTGCGATTTTAGCAGTAGTGGGTACGCAGGAAACCCCGGCGATCCCGATGGTGGGATTAAAGTTCTTCCCGTTTATCAGATATACCAAATATCCGCCGATCATCCCGCCTATGCCCGAAAGGCCCAGTGCGATCATGCCCAGTATCAGTACCGGTAAAACCTTGGGGTTCATAATGGTGGACGCATCGCAAAGAACGCCCAGCAGCAATCCCAGGAAAAAGGTGGACCAGTAAAGTATCACATCCTCCAGCATTTTTGTGTACTTGATAATGCCCGATTCCTTAATGGCATTTCCAAGGAAGAAGGACATGAACAAGGGAGATGCCACCGGCAGCAGCAGGCAGAGTGCCACACAGGCAACCACATCGAAAGCCAGCTTTTCTCCCGACGTGATCCCGGTCTTCTTTGATAGTTTCACCGCTTTACCGCGGATATCCTTGGGAACGGTAGCCCTGATCAGGAAAGGATATCCTGCATAGGTCAGGCTGAGATACAAATATGCGATGACCGTGATGGGTACGAACAGCTCCGGTGCAAGCATCATGGAAGAAAACAGCACCATGGGTCCGTCAGCTGTCCCAACCAGGGCAACTGCTGCCGCATCGCCGTAGCTCAAGCCTACGGCCCTTCCTATGGGGTAGGTCATGATAGTCCCGAGCTCCGCAAAGAGAGCGATAAACATGCTGGTAAAGGGATACCTGAGAAGGCTTCCCACATCGGCCAAAACCCCGATGCCCATGAATACCAGGCAGGCGATCAGGCTGTTGCTGAATGTAAATGTATAGATCGGTTGCAGGAAGTTCACTTGCAGAACATCCATAAGTCCTTCAGTATCCGCTACCAGCGGATCTATGAAAATGGTACCGGTAGTTGTTGAGGACATGAACAGAACTCCTGCATTTACAGCCGCCATTCCGAATCCCATGGGGATCATGATCAGCGGTTCCAGGGTGTTTCTCTTTCCCAGCCAGACCAGAACCACTCCGAACAGGATCAATACGATCCTCGCAATGGCTATTTTGGAATCCTGGTAGAACAGTGTTCCGATTCCTTGAAATATTTGTGCTAAATCCATGCTTCTACCTCACTTTCATTCCCCGGATGCCTCTGATGCAGGTTGCGGCGTCTTCGATGAAAAACGCCGGATTACCCAAAGCATCAACTTGATTAATCCCGCCATCATTAAGGAAATGACGAAGGTGAAAAAATAAACCTGTATAGCGAAATAAATAGATTCGCTCATTTTCTTACTTCCTTTCTTAAGAGTATCAAGAGTTAATTATCTCAATTCCCTTCTTATACAAATCGCAAAGATAACGATGACCGCAATAAATACCACAGCCATCAATAGTATGCTCAGTGGTGTCATTGGGAACATTCCCAGTCCCTCCTCTTCTCAATAAAATCCATCTGCAGCCTGCCTTCCCGGCAGTTATGCCGGTCATTATGCGAAGCGCAACCGCTTCGCATAATGACCTATTATTGCAGTAAACGGGCATCACCCGCTACCGTAGCTTTTTTAATTCCTCTGTCAGCAGAGGAACGATCTCGAACAGATCGCCTACGATGCCGTAATCCGCCAGATTGAAGATGTTGGCATCGGGGTCCTTGTTTATGGCCACTATGACCTTGGATGATCCCATTCCTGCCAGATGCTGGATGGCCCCGGAGATGCCGCAAGCGATGTACAGGGTCGGAGATACGGTCTTTCCCGTTTGCCCTACCTGGAATTTCTGCTCTCTCCAGCCGGCGTCCACCGCCGCCCTGGAAGCTCCCACGGCCGCTCCGATGCTGTCGGCGCATTCTTCCAAAAGTACAAAGTTTTCGGGGCCCTTCATTCCGCGGCCGCCGGAAATTATGATGTCCGCTTCGATCAATTCCGGTCTCAGGGAAGCCGCTAATGCGACTTCTTTCACAATGGCTCTCAAATCATCGGCATTGATCACCGCATCCGCTTTCACTATCTCCGCCTTCCACGCCGCATCGGGTGCGCCTGAGGGGAAGGTGTTGGGCCTTATGGTGGCCACTATCGGTTTTTCCGTGAGGGTCAGTTCGCAGAATGCCTTACCGCCGTAAATAGGTCTTTTGAATTTGAGAAAATCCTTTTCGTCAGCTTCCATACCGATGCAGTCTGAAGCCATTCCCACTCCCAGACGGTGGGCCAGCCTGGGGGCCAGATCCTTTCCGATGGCCGTATTCCCAAGAAGGATAGCCAGAGGCTCTTCATCCCGGGCCAGCTTGTTTAATACCGAGGTGTATGCTCCGGTGGTATAATCCCCAAGTTTTTCGTCGTCAACGATTATGACCTTGTCCGCTCCGTAGGTGCCGGCGGTCTCTGCAACAGAGGAGATATTCTTTCCCAATACCACTGCTGTCACCGGATCTCCGGATGCTTCGGCTATGATCTTTGCCTGCCTCAAAAGTTCCAAAGAGACCTTTCTGATCAGTCCGTCATGATGTTCTATAAAAATCCATATTCCTTTTGCCATGTTCTCTCCTCCTTCCTAAATAACTTTGGCTTCTTCGCTCAGAAGCCTTACCAGTTCGCGGACGGAATCCGCCGGTTCACCCTGAATCTTTATTCCTGCTTTCCGGGCTCCGGGCAGGCTGTACACGGCTTCGCCGGATTTACGCGCCGGTGCTTCCGCAAAGCCCAGATCGTTCAGTGATAACACCTTAAGTTCCTTGTTTTTAGCCTTCATGATACCCATCATGTTGGGATAGCGGGGCTCATTCAAGCCCTTTTGCGCTGTAAAAACAGCGGGAAGAGGAACTTCTATGACTTCGGTGCCGCCATCGATTTCCCTGGTAGCCACGGCTTTGTTTTCCTCAACCTCCAAGGCTAATACGGTGCTGACGGAGGGCAGCCCTAAGGCTTCCGCCACGCGGATCGCTACCTGGGCCGATTGATCGTCCACGGCGATCCTTCCGGAAAGGATGATGTCGTATGGGATCTGGCTGATAGCTTTAGCAAGAACTTCCGCCACCACCCATTCATCCGCCTGCTCCAGCACCGGATCCTTTATGAGGATGCCTTTATCGGCGCCCATGGCTAAAGCTGTCCGCATGGATTCCGGAGTTTTCTCCCCGCCCACGCTGACGATGGTGACTTCTCCTCCGAATTTCTCCTTGAGCTTCAGCCCTGCTTCTACGGCGTATTCGTCATAGGGGTTGATACAGCGGGTGACATTGGCGTCATCGATTTTTCCGCTGCTGTTGAGGCTGATCTTTGCCTCTGTATCAAAGGTTTGTTTCAGACAAACTGCGATATTCATAGTAAACCTCCTTACTTCTTAAACTTCTTTGAGGATGTTCGCCGCGATAACGATTCTTTGGATCTCGCTGGTGCCTTCATAGATCTCGGTGATCTTGGCGTCCCTCATCATCCGCTCTACCGGATACTCTCTTGTATAACCGTATCCGCCGAAGATCTGGACTGCCTGAGTTGTTACACGGTTTGCCACCTCGGAAGCATAAACCTTGGCCATCGCTGCATATTTGGAAACCGGGCGTTTATTAGTGGCCATGTGACAGGCCTGGTATACCAGCAGCCGGGCTGCTTCGATCTCCGTCGCCATATCTGCCAGCTTGAACTGGATCACTTCCATCTCAGCCAGGGTCTTATCAAACTGAACTCTTTCCTTGGAATACTTCAAGGCCTGTTCGTAAGCTCCCTGTGCGATTCCTAATGCCTGAGAAGCGATGCCGATACGGCCGTAATCCAGAGTGACCATGGCGATCTTGAATCCCTGTCCCTCTTGCCCCAGAAGATTTTCTGCGGGGATACGAAGGTTTTCAAATACCAGTTCGTAGGTCGAGGAGGAGCGAATACCCATTTTTTTCTCTTTCTTTCCGAAAGTGAATCCAGGCATCCCCTTCTCGATGATAAAGGCTGCGATCCCTCTTGTGCCCTTGCTCTTGTCCATCTGGGCGGTTATCACGTATGTATCCGCGTAATACCCGTTGGTGATAAAAAGCTTGGAGCCGTTGATCACATATTCGTCACCCTCCCGGACAGCAGTGGTCCTGGTGCCTTTGGAATCAGATCCTGCCATGGATTCAGTCAGTCCCAATGCACCGAGCTTCTCGCCGGTCGCCAGGGGGATCAGATATTTTTTCTTCTGCTCTTCCGTTCCGAAAAGATAAATAGGATTGGCACAAAGGCTGGAATGGGCAGAAACGGTGACTCCCAGAGAGGCGTCCACACGGGACAGCTCTTCTATGGTTATTCCATAGGACAGATAGTCTGCTCCCACCCCACCGTATTCTTCCGGAAAGGTGATCCCAGCCAAGCCTAATTGCCCGCATTTTTTCCAAAGCTCCGCAGGAAACTCTTCATGCTCGTCTCTTTCTTCCGCACCGGGCTGAACCTCTGCCTCGGCAAAGTCGCGGACCATTTTTCTCATCATTACATGGTCTTCCGTTAAATCAAAGTTCATTTGTTTTCTCCTCTCTATTAAACCGATATTCCGACATTTTTCCGCCGGTCTTTATTCGATTATTGCCAGCACCTGATCTTCTTCCACTTCCTGACCTTCTTTGACCAGGATCTCCTTGACGATGCCCGGATCGCCGTATACTACATTTTCCATCTTCAATGCTTCCACGATGAACAGTTCATCATCCTCGGTGATCATCTGACCCACCTTTACATTGATTCCCTGAACTCTTCCTGCCATAGGGCTCGTTACCTCTGTCATTACCTTTTCCTCCTGTTTCAATATTTTTTAATTTTTAATTTTTATTCTATACTGATGTCCTATTTGTCCGCCCAATCTGTCCGTCTGTCCGGCATAAGTGTTCGGTTTTCCGGACAGGTGTACGGGGAGCCGAACAAGCTGTTTCAGTCTTTTTTCCTCCATATTCTCAGTTCTTTAGCTTCCCGGATCAGCTCATCCCTGAAATCCGGGTGGGCGATTCCGATGAGAGCTTCCGCCCTCTGCCAGGAGGACATGCCCTTCATGTTTGCCTTCCCGTATTCTGTCACTACATAATGCACCGTCGCCCGGGTATCTGTGATTACAGCGCCCGGAGTCATCATCCCTTTGATGCGGGAATGTATCCTGCCGTCCTTATCCTTATAGGTGGAAGGAAGACAGACAAAGCTCTTCCCTCCCTTGGAGTTGTAGGCTGCTTCCACAAAGTCCAATTGTCCTCCGGAACCGCTGATGATGTAGGGGCCGGCTGATTCGGAGCAAACCTGCCCGGCAAGATCCACTTCCACGGCGCTGTTGATGGAAATAAGCTTGTCGATCTTGGAAGCGATGCAGGGATGGTTGGTGTAGTCCACCGGATAAGCCGCCAGAGATGGATTCTCGTGCATGAAATCGTAGAGCTTTTGGGATCCTGCAGCAAAGGAGAAGGCCATCCTTCCCCGGTCTAAGTTCTTGCATTTTCCCGTTACAATGCCTGCTTCCGACATTTCTACAAATCCGTCCACCAGCATCTCCGTATGGACGCCCAGATCCCTCAGATCCGATTCAGCGATCATTTTCCCCAAGGCATTAGGCATTCCGCCGATCCCCAGCTGGATGCAGGCCCCGTCTTCGATTTCAGTAATAACGTACTCTGCTATCTTTTTATCTATATCCGAAGGAGGAGCCGAGGGCAAAAGCGGCATGCCGCAGTGCCCTGCTTCCACTATATAATCAACTTCCGAGATATGCACCCCGTGTCCGTATCCGCCATGGACCCTGGGCATATCCTCATTGACCTCTACAATAACGTTTCTTGCCCGTTCTACTGCAGCCTCATAGTGGGAGATAGTGACACCGAAGTTGAAATATCCATGCTGATCCATGGGAGCCACCTGAATGGCCGCCACATCTGTGCGGCAGTTTTCCCGTATGTATCTAGGAACTTCCGAGTATTTGATAGATAAATAGTAGGCCATATTCTGCCGGGCCAGCTTCCGTTCATATCCGCTCATGTGCATGCTGTTCCAGGTAAAGTGGCGGCCTTCCGGATCCTGTTCGATGAAGGGCAGGGGCTTTAAAATTACACCGCCTCGTATATTCACATCTGTCAATTCTTCTTTTCTGCGGGCGATGGCGTCGGCCAGTAAACTGGAATGACTGGCTCCCCAAGCGAATTCTATCCAGTCTCCGCTTTGAATGACCTTGACCGCCTTATCTGCAGATACACATTTCTGTCTGTATTCGTCCATTAGTGTCATGTTAATTACCTCAGTATCTTTGCTTTGCGATAACCTACATACATATTATTGATTATTGTGCAAAAGCCGTGCCAAATATTTAACGCGCTTTCGGCAAGGATTCAACGAAATAAAAAACCCGGCAGATCGCCGGGCTTTAAGCTTTACTTTATTCCCCCCATATTTCTTCAGGAGTAGGAATCTTCTTTGTGGGATCTGTGTAAGCGATGCGGCTAATATTAATCAGATGTATGTAATCCAGATTTTCACTGATACTGTTGTTGCCCCAGGAACCGCAGCCCAGGGTGGCTGTGGGAACAAAACCGTTGGTATAGGCTCCGCCTACACCGGAAGATCCGATGCCGTTGACCAGCACCCTTGAAACCGGCAGCTTCACTCCTGCATACTCGATGTTTTCTTTTGTAAACGAGTGAAGGGTGCAGCTATGTCCCTTGCCTTCGTATTCCAAATTGGCTATGGCAATATCCACCGCATCCTTCCATGTCTTGTAGGGGTATACCGCAAGGACGGGGAAGAGTTTTTCCTTAGAGAATGGATCTTTGGTCCCGGGTCCATCGGCCTTGACTAAAAGCAGCTTGGTGTCCTTAGGTACCTCAAATCCCGCCAGCTTAGCAATTTCATAACCGGTCAGCCCTACCACTTTTTTATTCAATTCTCCGTTAGGGAATACCAAGTCTCTGAGTTTTTTTACTTTCTCCTGCTCCTTGATATAATAGCCCCCCTGTTTGCCAAACTCTTCCATGATGGCATTCAGCTTTCCTTCGGGGCATATCACATTCTGCTCGCAGGTACAAAGCACCCCGTTGTCGTAGCAGCGTCCCCGTATGATTTTGGGCACAGCGTCTATGATATCCGCATCCTCGTCCAAAATGCACTGCATATTGCCGGCGCCTACACCGTAAGCCGGTTTTCCCGCGCTGTAAGCTGCCTTTACCATCCCCGGTCCCCCGGTGGCAATGCAAACATCCGCCATACCCATCAGCAAGCCGGAGCTTTCAACACTGACCATGTCAGGTTCGATGCACTGGATCAAATCTACGGGAGCCCCCACATCTTTCAGGGCCGCTCTCATGATATCACAGGTTTTTTTGCCTACATTTTTACCTGCGGGATGGGGTGCAATGATGATGGCATTGGCTCCTTTAAGTACGATCATGGCATTGTGCATGAGCGTCATGACTGGGTTTGTGACCGGTGCAATAGCCCCGATGACTCCCTTGGGATGAGCCACCTCCACTATCCCCTGGTCCTCCAGGTACCTTATTATACCAATGCTTTTTTTGTTCTTCAGGTGATTCCAAACCGCCATGGCTTTCCCCTTATTCTTTAGGATCTTATCCTCATAGGAGCCCATTTTGGTTTCCTCTATAGCCATTTTGGCCAGGGGATCGCCTTCGTCGTAAATTGCCTTGCCAACGGCACGGACTACCCGGTCTACCTCTTTCTGAGTATAAGTTTCAAACTCTTTTTGGGCTGCCCTTGCCTTTTCGATCATGTCGGCAATGTAGTTTTGTACATCCATACTTGTTTTCCTTCCTTTCGCAAAATATTTCCGCGTGAGAACCTGCCGGTTGTAGTTTACAGAATTCGGCACGCAGTTAGCTTATATTAAATAAAGCAAGATCTGTGCCAACATAAGTTTTTTCAATAAAACAGGCTTCCGGAGGGAAGTCGTCAGAAGCCTGTTTTAATCTATCGAAGGTAATATGTATTATTTGCCCCAATGTTTTTTGTATACGATGCCCATGCTCGTATCCAAAATGTCAATTGCTTCTTTGATGTGCTCTTCGGTGATGTTGAGAGGAGGCTCGATCCTTATGGTTCTGGCATTTATCAGGCTTCCGGACAAAAGAAGTCTGCGGTTGAATGCCTCGTACACCACTTCATACCCGATATCTCCGTCACAGAATTCCATGGCAAGGAACAGACCCCGTCCGCGGAAGTCGGTCAGAAGCTTCGGATATTTCTTCATGAGAACAGCCATTCCGTCCTTGAACATCTTTTCTCCCTTGCGGGCCTTTCCGCAGAGATCCTCCTTCAGGATCACATTGAACGCTGCAATGCCTGCGGCGGTAGCCAAGGGGTTGCCTCCGGTGGTAGTAGAGTGGAGGAGCGGATCAGGGAACATCCCCCGGAAAGCTCTTTCGGTGCAGACGCAGGCCGAAAGGGGTACGACAGAACCTGAAATGGATTTGCCCAGGCAAAGGATATCAGGTGCGAGGTCATAGTAATCCGTCGCAAACAGGTATCCGGTCCTGGCCATGCCGGCTTGCACCTCGTCGGCCACCATCATGATATCATATTTGTCGCACAACCTTCTGATAGCAGGGATGAAATCGTCCGGCGGAACAATGACGCCGCCTTCGCCCTGAATGGGTTCATAAACGATGGCTGCCGGCAATTCACCCACGAAATCAAGAACATCCAGCATTTTTTCCAGGTACTCCACATCTCCGTAAGGTGCAAACCGGGCGCCTTGCAGCAATGGGAGGAAAGGTCCACGAAAGTGTTCTTTGGAGGTCAGGGACAGGGAACCCATGGTCTTTCCGTGGAAGTCATTTTTAAAAGCCACATAATAGTGCCGGCCGGTAGCCAGCGTGGCCATTTTCAGACCGCACTCTATAGATTCGGTCCCGGAGGAGGTGAAAAAGGTATACTGCAGATCTCCCGGTGTGACATCCGCCAGAATCCGTGCCAGCAGGCTGCGGTTTGCGTCGACCAGTTCTGCACTGGACAGAGGCTGCTTGGCCAGCTGATTCATGACAGCCGTTACTACGGTATCGTTACGGTGACCGCAGTTGAAGGCTCCGAATCCGCCAAGGCAGTCGATGTACTCTTTACCGTTCAGATCGGTAAAGGTGTCGCCCTTCGACATCCACTCCATTGCCATATCATCGGCACCGGCAGCTTTACGGTATTCCAGGAATCCCGGATTAATGTGGTTGTCGAAATTGTGCCTCGTCTCTTTGATGAATTGTTCCTTCTCGCCATCTTCCAGGCTTTTTTTGGATATGATATCCAATGCGTACTCGGTGTATTTCAACACCTCATCAAAACTCTTTCTTGGCATGGTTTTCTCCTTTTCTACAAAATAATTCCTCTTACCTATAACCTTCGCATGGAGGGTAGATTCCGGGAAGGAATCACACTGCGGCTTCTACGCTCTCCTTTAATATATCAAAACACTTATCGCAATCCTCCCTGCTTGCAATAAGTGGCGGTATCATACGAATAATCTTGGTGCCGATGGCAGTTACCAAAAGTTTTCGATCAAGGCATTCGTGCTTGATATCTACGGCTTTGTCCACATCAAATACTACACCTGTCAAAAGTCCCGCATAACGGACTTCAGTCACATGGGGCAGCGTCCGAAGCTTTTGAGCAAAGTATTCGCCCACATCTCTGGCATTTCCCGCCAGATTACGGTCTAAAAGCTCCCTGATCTGTGCAAAAGCAGCAGCACAGCAAACGGGATTTCCCGCATATGTAGATCCGTGAGCGCCTCCTCCAAAAGTAGCCGCTACTTTTTTTGTACAGGCCATTGCGCCGATCGGGAACCCGCCGCCCATGGCCTTTGCCATAGATACGCAGTCCGGTTTGATGCCGTAGCCCATATAGGCCATTACATCTCCCGTCCTGCACCATCCTGTCTGGACTTCATCCAATAAGAGCAGCAACCCCTTTTCGTCGCATAGCTTCCGAAGGCCGGTCATAAATTCCTTTGTGGCCGGTACCACGCCGCCTTCACCCTGAACAGGTTCTATCATGATGGCTATGGTATTTTCTGTCACCGCATCCTCGAAGGCTTTCAAGTTGTTGAATTCCGCGTATGTAAAGCCTTCCAGCATAGGCTTGAATCCCATTTGCAGGGCATTATTTGTCTGCCCCGTTGCCGACAGGGCTCCGTATGTCCTGCCGTGGAAACCGTTTAGTGCGGTTATAATATGGAATTTCTCCGGACCGTAATTGTCAGTCCCGTACTTTCGCGCAATTTTAATCATAGCCTCGTTGGCTTCCGCTCCGGACTGCTGGTATAAAACCTTATCCATCCCTATAGTCTCGCAGATGAGCTTTGACAAAACGGCCTGGGGGATTGTGTAGGGGTAGTTGAAGGTGTGAATGATATCACCCACCTGGTTCTTCACCGCTTCCACTACCTTAGGGTTGCAGTTCCCAGCGCTGTTTACGGCAATGCCTCCGTAGAAATCCAAGTAGGCATTATCATTTTCATCATATAGGTACATTCCCTCTGCGCGGCACGCCACGAAAGGAAATCGCTCATAGGTCTCGATCATGTATTTTGTACACAGTTCCTTGACCTGATCGGCTGTTAAATTTACATCTTTTAGTTGCATTGCTCTAGTCCCTCCTCAAAATTTGCTGAATTAATAGTTTTAAAGAAATTTTATGCTGTACCTTTAGGTACACCTTTACTCTAAACCTTACACCAAGGATAAAGTCAACATATAATTGCAAATTTTCTGTCCATTCCTTTTTTTATCGCTTTATCATGACCTGAAGTTTGAAAAAAGCCTTTCTGTCATAGTTGCTGGACGTAGGCAGTTCTACCAAAATCTCACTTATACAATCCCCCACCACCTTGTATTTATGAGTGAATATGTAATCCATCAGTTTTTTCAATCCCTCTTCCTCTCGATTGAAACCATCACAATATAGGCAAACATACATGCCTTCGGGTATGATCTCTACTGAATCGGAAGTTTTAAACTCGTCATCGATGAACACAAAGACTTCGGTAGCCATCAAGTCCCTTCTCATGAAATAATCATGGCGAATTATGCTTCCTACATTGCAGAAGTAACTCATTGGGAAATGATGAAGGACATAGTTCTTTTTGAGGGCTCGGAGCACCTGTTCATAGTACTCCATCCCGTAGCTGTAAGCGTTGATTTTCGTATCGTAGCAGAATATCCTTCTGGCTTTCTGGTACTCAAATACCGGCGTCTCCTCCCGGGGCGCCACCTCGTAGCGCTTGTATCCTTCGATGGCGCGATCAATGGTTTTTGCCGCATGCTTCAAGTCTTCCATTTGCTGATCGATGTTATGCTTCTGCATGTGAAGCACTTCTTTGAACTGCTCTATATTCTGGTTTTCAAAGCATTCTCTGATTTGGGTCAGGTTCATTCCCAGGGCTTTCATGTACTGGATCATATCCAGCTGTGCGCATTGCTTGATGTGGTAATACCTATATCCGGTATCAGGGTTGACCTCACAGGGTTGAATAAGGTTTATCTTGTCATAAAGGCGAAGAGTTTGTTCAGTTATCCCATTAATCCTAGCCATTTTCCCTATGGTTAATTTTTCCATTATTGTCTCCTCTCTGGTATTTTTTGCTTTGTATGCATGATTATATTAACATAAAACTCTATATTATGTATAACGTTTTTTTACAATTCTGATAACTTTATGCCATTTGAAACTTTACAACCAATTTTTTCTTGTTATAATTAACAAGAAGATTGGGAAAATTCTAAAACCTTTCCCTGGGGCTACCCTTACTAAAAGGTAAAAAATCCCAATACCTTTTAGGCGCGCTTATTTAATATGTTTATTTCTGTAGTTTTGTAGAAGGAGGACTCATTATGGATGTAGGTTTCTTATCTGTCGTACCCCCTTTGCTTACTATCGCTTTAGCCATAATAACAAAGGAAGTTCTTATGTCTCTGTTCATCGGTGTATTCACCGGATGTATGATCATTGCAGAATGGAACCCGCTGGGAGCCTTGGAGGCTCTGATGAATATTCTGGTAGGCGGTTATGACGAAACAGGAGAATTTGTTATTTCCGGATGCTTGACCGATCCATGGAATATGGAGGTTATAATAATCTGCATCATGCTTGGCGGACTTATAGGACTATTGATCCGCTCAGGAGCATCTCAGGCCTTTGGAAATCTCATAAGCTCGAAAGTCAAAACCCAAAAGGGTGCACAGGTGACTACTTGGCTCATTGGAATACTGATCTTCTTTGATGACTATTTCAATGCCTTAACCAACGGGTCCATTATGAGGCCCGTTACCGACCGGTACGGTATTTCTCGCGAAAAGCTTTCCTATATCGTCGACTCGACGTCGGTAGGCATTTGCCTGGTGGTGCCCCTGTCCTCCTGGGTCGCTTACATAGCTTCCCTTATAGCCGGGGCATATTCCGAGGCAGGAATTACCGAAGATGCTTTCATGGCATTTATCAAGGTCATCCCCTATAACTACTACGCCTGGCTGTCGATTA
>JAKJCD010000037.1:12473-12708 GCA_022706625.1 Bacillota bacterium
TCTGAAGCTGGACTTCGGCCCCATGGCCAAGGCCGAAAAGCGTACCCGCGAGACCGGCCGCCTCTGCGACAAGACCTTTGCCGGCGGCGAAGGGGATGATGATGATTTTTCTTCCATACCCGTATCCGACAAAGGTAAATCCATCGATCTTCTGGCCCCCATCATCCTACTCATCGTGTTAGCAATGACTTTCATGCTTTATACAGGCGGATTCTTTTCGACTTTTGATTTGCTC
>JAKJCD010000038.1 GCA_022706625.1 Bacillota bacterium
GCTGCCCACACTCTCCACAGCCTCTGCTGCTGCTATTGAAGGTATGTAAGATAAAGAATAAAGGCTATACCTCTAAAGATGAATTCAACCCGGTGCTTCAGCTAAACACGGGAGGCAAGGGTGGCAAACAAAGCCTCCCTTTGCCGCGGTGAAAGCCGCCGATGGATTAAATTATGACCGAATGTAAACCAAATCTTGCTTTGGCCGGGGTCTTGGTTTATATTCCCGGCGGCGAAAGCTGGCGAAAGCCGCCGATGGATTAAATTATGACCGAATGTAAACCAAATCCTTCTTTGCCCGGGGTTTTGGTTGCTTTTCTTGCCCCGGCCGGCAGTTCTTCGTTAATGCTGATCTGCGCCAGACTCCGGTACGTGGCCGGAACCCAATGGAGATCCAAACGCTATTTGAATATGAAACGGCTGGAATTTATGGACATTCAAATACCGGAAACCGAAGTGATTTAGATCCAATAAGCAGACGACCAAAAATAAATTTGAGAAAAATACTGGACAGTACCAGTAGATGGCAAACAAAGCGTCCCCTTACCACCAGTAAATAGTTGCCTTTCTAAAACCCGAGGCAACTATTTTTGAGTTTCGGCCGGGGTTTTGGTTGCTTTTCTATCCCCGGCCGGCTGGATCCCCGCCGGAGGCAACCAGTATGGTGGCAAACAAAGCGTCCCCTTGCCTTCCCTTGCCTTTCCCTTGCCTTTCCCCCTTGCCTTTCCCTTGCCTTTTGTCGAGTAACTGTACTATGTGTCCTAGTTAACTTATGCTTGCAAGTATACCTGAGCAGTGTTAGAATATAAAAGGCTAATCTATAATATTCTATATTAATTTTGATGTACCGGGGCGAGCCCGGCTGCACCTTTGAATTCCGGGAGGAAACGATGTTTAAAAGGAAGAATAAGAAAATCGTTCCGGAGGCTGAAACAGCTTCCGCCGAAAAGCCAATTAAAAAAGGAAAAACAAAGTCTAAAAAGAAGAAGATCATTATCTTTTCCATTATAGCGACAGTAGTCGCTGCTGCGATCATCCTCCCCGCCTTATTGGGAAAAGGAGAGACCATGCCTACAGTATCCGCAGGCACGGCGGAAATAATGGATCTGGCCCAGACTGTCTCAGTGGTCGGCGTAATTTCCGGTTCTCAATCCGCCGAGGTGGTATCATCCCTAAACTATGAAATAGTTTCCATCTTAGTTGAAGAAGGCGACATCGTCGAAAAAGACCAGGTGCTGGCTGTTTTAGACGGAAAAGATCTTCAGGATGAGTATCAAAAAGCGGCCAAAGCCCTTGAGGAATCTCAGTTCAACTATGAAGCGTGCAGTTCGCTTTATGAGGAAGGGGCCATTCCCAAATCCGAATACATAAGTGCAAAAAAAGCTTATGAAAGCAGCCTGATCACATTAAAATCATTTGATATCGCCGAGAAAACCAAAATCCGCAGCCCTATCTCCGGGACCATAACAAGAGTCAACGTCAACCTGGGCCGTTACGCAAACGATACTGAGGACAAAAAACCGATGTTTGTTGTAGAAGACCTAAAACAGCTTAAAATGGACGTTAAGATCAGCGAATACGATATCGGTAAAATAAAGACAGGTCAGGAAGTCACCATTACGGCAGATATATTAGGCAAAGAGAGCGTAAAAGGCACAGTGAGCCGGATTTCTCCCACAGGCGAATTGAAGGATCCATCTTCCAGAGAAATGGTAATCCCTGTTCAAATCGATGTGGATAAAGAAGACAGTCCCTTGATTGCAGGAGTTACCGCAAAGGCCAAGATCCTCATTGAAAGCAGGAGCAAGGTAATGACTGTACCCATCGATGCAGTGCTGGAAGACCCGGATACCGGAGAAAACTACGTCTTTGCGATAGAAGGGACCACTGTTAAAAGAGTCGTGTTTAAACCAGGTATAGAAGGCGATTTCAACCTGGAGGTGCTTAACAGCGCTCTCTCCGAAGGAGACCTTGTAGTCCTTGCCCCATCCTTCGAATTGACCGACGGCATGAATGTGCTGGTTCTCCCCCAACAGTAAGGAGGGTCAAACAATGAACGATGAAATCATCAGGGTCGAAAATATCGCCAAGGTGTATGAAAACGGTGATATCTCCGTAACTGCGCTAAAGGATGTATCAATGACCGTTAAACGGGGGGAGTTCATCGCTATAATGGGTGCTTCCGGCTCCGGCAAATCAACGTTAATGAACATTTTAGGCTGTCTGGATCGTCCCACCGACGGCAGTTACTATCTGGAAGGCATCGACATCAATGAAAAAACCGACGACGAACTGTCCGCAGTCAGAAACAGGAAGGTTGGCTTCGTTTTTCAGTCTTTTAATCTGATACCGCGGACCAGCGCTCTTCAAAATGTTGAATTGCCTATGATCTACGGGAAAGTAAGGGTCAGAGAAAGAGAAGCAACAGCATTAAAACTCCTTGAACAGGTAGGCTTGTCCGATCGCTCGGAACACATGCCCAACGAACTGTCCGGCGGGCAAAAGCAAAGGGTCGCAATAGCCAGAGCTCTGGCAAACCGCCCCCAGATCATACTGGCTGACGAACCTACCGGCAATCTGGACTCTCATTCATCCCTGGAGATAATGGAGCTCTTTAAAAAACTTAATCGCGAAGAAGGCAACACAGTGATCATAGTTACTCACGAGCATGCCGTAGCAGAATTCACGGATCGCATCATCACGTTCAAGGATGGACGCATCATAGGAGATCAAACCTCCGGGGGGGTGGCCTGATGCTTTTATTGGAAAATGTCAAGCTGGCTCTGTCTTCAATCAAGATGAATAAAATGCGTTCATTTCTGACTATGCTGGGAATCATCATCGGAATCAGTTCCGTTATTGCCATAACCTCAATAGGCGCCAGTGCGGAAGCGGTGGTAAACAAGGAGTTTCAAAGCTTCGGCACCAATGCTATGTATTTATACATGAACTGGGAAATGACAGCAGATAGCGGCATTCAATATTCTGACCTGATCCTGCCGGAAGACATAGATGCATTGAAAGCTCGCTTCCCGGAGGACATATTATATGTTTGCCCGTCCTTGTACGGGTCCAGCGAGGTTAAGGCAGGGAGAGTCAATGGCAAGCTGGAAATGGAAGGCGTGGCCGCAGACTACAACAAATTTTACCGCATGGATATGATTTACGGCAGAATGATAAATGAGAGCGACATCCTGGGAAAGAGAGAACGCATAGTCATCGATGAAAAAGCTTCCCGCCACTTTTTCAATAAGGCAGACAGCGTGGGGGAAAAGCTTGTGGTAAGGTTGGGCGGTGAGAACAAAGAGCTGACCATCGTAGGAGTATATCGAAAAGAGCCGAGCATATTTGACAAGATGAACACCGGCAGTTCGTTTATTACATATGTTCCCTACCCGTTGTTGCAAATCGGCGATGATACCGCAGTAGCACTTATGCTTTATATCAACGGAGAGAAGAATCCGACAGAGCTGGGCGGAGAGATTACCAGATACCTTTCGAGGATAAAGGATAAGGACCCCATGTTTTACAAGTTTGAATCGGCGGAAGCCCAGATGGATATGATCAATAATGTGCTGGGAACCCTGTCGATAGCTATAGGCGCCATTGCTGCAATCTCACTGGTGGTCGGAGGGATCGGAATAATGAACATCATGCTGGTGTCTGTTACCGAAAGGACAAGGGAAATAGGAATCAGAAAATCCCTGGGAGCAAGAACAAAAGACATACTGACCCAGTTTCTCATCGAATCCATGATACTGGCAGGTATTGGCGGAATCATCGGGACGGCGCTGGGCATCGGGATAGCCGCAGCGGGCATGGGCATAGCCGGAGTGGCTGTGATCATCAAACCCTTGACAGTGCTTATAGCAGTTGGCTTTTCCGCTATGGTAGGAATGTTTTTCGGACTTTATCCGGCAAGGAAAGCGGCAAAGCTCAATCCCATCGAAGCGCTGCGCTACGAATAGATATAATTATATTGTAATAAGCCGGCTCTTCTCACCGGTCTAAAATATCAACGGCGATCCCATTTTTCAGGATTTGTTCAATTTGCTCTGCGGGCATCGGACGGAAAAAGTAAAAACCCTGGACCTCATCACACATCCTCTCTTGAAGGAAATCGCTCTGCTTCCGGGTCTCTACCCCCTCGGCGATGACCTTTATGCCAAGAGTCTTGGCAAGGCTGATTATTACCTTGGTGATGGCTTTGTCTTTTTCTCCCTCTTCAATGCCCCGCACAAACTGCATATCCAGTTTGATCCTGTCCAAAGGAAGCATTTTAAGGCGTGAAAGAGATGAATATTCGGTACCGAAATCATCGATAGAGATGGTTACTCCCAAGCCTCTTAGCTGCTCTAATATACCGCTAATGCGGCCTGCTTCTCTGGTGGCTGTGCTCTCGGTTATTTCCAGTTCCAAATAAGACGGCTCCAGCCCTGTATCTTCGAGGATTGTCCTCACAATATCCTTAAGCCTTGGATTTTGCAGCTGAATCACGGAAAGATTGACCGCCATGCGGAGGCGAGGCAGCCCCATATCCTGCCATTTCTTGTTCTGAAGACATGACTGCCTGAGTACCCATTCCCCGATAGGATTTATAAGTCCGGTCTGTTCGGCCAGAGGAATAAACCGGTCGGGGCTGACCTGACCGTGCTCGGCGCTGTTCCACCTAAGCAAGGCTTCGAGCCCGATAATCTTCCTTGTCTGCAGGCATACCTGAGGTTGATAATGAAGCGTCAACTCGCCTTTTCCTAGAGCTCGGTAAAGACTTGTAGTCAGCGACATACTGATGTCCACCGCAGCCTTCATATCGTGGGAGCACATGGCGTACTGATTTTTCCCTGACTCTTTAGCACTATACATGGCAATATCAGCATTTTTAATAAGCTTGTCCGCATCTTCTCCATCCGCCGGATACATTGCAATTCCTGCACTGGCGGTTATGTAGAATTCCCGCCCTTTAAGTATAAAAGGTCTGCTGAAAATTTCCATTATGCTTTCCATGACCTTCACGATATCATTTTCCCGGACAAGGTTGTTTATAAGAAGCAGGAATTCATCGCCTCCGAAGCGTGCGACGGTATCGGACTGGCGCACGGCTTTTTTTAACTTGGATGTTATCACCCGAAGCATTTCATCTCCTCTTTCGTGCCCCAGTGTATCATTTACTGCTTTAAAGGAATCAAGGTCAAGAAAGACCACGCCGAGCCTGCGGTCGGTGCGTTCTGCGCTCAGCACGGCACTGGTCAGTCTGTCTTTAAAAAGTTTTCTGTTGGGAAGACCGGTCATGGAATCGTAATAGGCCAGGTATTTTATTTCCTTTTCCGCTTCTACTTTCAATTTTGCATCTGCAAGCATATTGCCCAGCACCTTAAGCAGGTTTATTTGCTCATCGGGCCATGTCCTCGGGTTTCCTGCAACAATGAACAGAAGGAATCCCATCACTTCTTCCCCCGCCACGGGGATGCAAAGCAGTGAACGGCATTTCATGATGGGTAAGAGGCGAGATCCCTCTTCTTTGCATTTAGGTATTTTATCGGTATCCGCTATGTGCACTACCTCGTGGTTTTTAACCAGATCCACCCACCAGGGGTATTCTGCAGAAGAAAGCAGACGCAGCCTGTTTTGCTTCTCCATCTTTTCATCTGAAAACCAGAGCCTGTTGCAGCTCAGTTCACCTGCAGCTTCATCAAAGAAACAGGCCCCGGCCATGTCTGTCTTAAAAAATGTTCCGGTCCTGCTTAAGAGAGCAAGGATTTTCTCTCCGATATTGTATTCATTGACCGTGACAAAATCCGTGGATATCTCTGTTATCAGTTCCTGAAGTGCGATTTGTCCGGCATTCTGCTTCAATCTCTCTACATATATCCTGTTTACATAAATCGCCAATACAATACCGATAAGATATATTCCGATACGCCCGACAAAGTCGTTGCTATCAATGGTGACGGCAACATCTGGTGATGCCGCCCATACAATGATTTGGGTCATAAGAGTCACCACCGAAACAATACCTAAGACAGTGCGCCTGTTGATTACCAATGCCATTATTATCAGTATGAAAGGGAAGGCCCATACAGTCACCCCGGCATATTGGATATTGTTTATTGTCAAAATGGGAATCGAAGCAGATACGATGAGAGAGTTGATGATATCCTTCAACCGGTTGCTGATATCAAGCCTGCTGAACAGTTGGATCATTGCAGCGATAATGATGAACATTGCGGAAAACATTAAAGACGAGACCAGTATCCCATCTTCATTCAGCATATATTGTAACAGGAAGTTTAAAACTCCCCCGGAGACCAAAGCAATGCTAAGATAGCAATAAAATCTTCGTCTCATCTCCGGCGTCAGCATCACTTCGGCAGCGGAAGACGGTTCGTGATGTAAAAACCCGTACCGTCGCATTATCAGATATATTGCGGTCATGGGGATCATTATTATGACCGGTGCAATCTGGGGAATCCTCATCCCTATAATGGCATTGGCTATAGTATCCGTCAGGGTGCTAAATAGCAGTGCAAAGGCAAAGGTGGAAACAATGATCCGCGATTGATTCTTAATATCCCTGTCAGAAGACTTTCGGCCCCAATGCCAGACAATAGCCAGGCTTGTGCTTATCAGGCATAAATAGTATAACTGGTAATAGATGTCCCATCCGTTGTTTGCAGCCACATTTACCCACCCCGCTGCTGTATTGACCATAATAAATGGTCTTGGGTTCAGTCCTGTGGGCAATGCGAAAACTATAAGATTTATCAGAGCCGGCAGATATATCAGCATATATATCCGCCATTTTTTCAGCCAGACATTTTTTTCTGCCATTATCAGTATAAAATGCAAAATCAAACTAAAAAAAGTACCCCATCCCAATGCGGCAATGCGACGCCAAATAGTGCTTGCCTCTTCCGATGGGGCGGACAATGCGATCCCCAGCCCCAAAGACCAAATTGTCAGGGAGACTGCACAGGCAAAAAAAACCCTATTTTCCGGTGCGGAGCGCTTCAGCAGAAATGTATAAACGCCGAATAATAAGCTGAGGATCGATACAAAAACAAACACTGCGGTGAATATTTCAGGCAATCGCATCATCGTCGGCTCCTGATTCCTTTACTGTTTATTAGTAAATATAGGTAAAGCTGCCTTTATTATATATCGGCTTAAATAATATATACATTAGCTTCAATGCTGCCTATGGCTTAATTATTTATCTGAGCGTGAAATCTGCTAAAGCCCGAGAGAATCTGCCCGGAGTGATTGTTAACCACTTTATATTTTATAGTTGACATTCGCTCCTTTTGCTTGTAGTATTACTGTTAAGAATGTTTGATCCATCCGCAATTATCCGGCTATTTGGGAGAAAGGCTGGCTATGATATCCACAAGGTCAAAAGTATTAGCACTTTTAGAAGCAAACAAGGGGATCGCCATTTCGGGAGCTGCAATTGCTAAGTCTCTTTCAATCTCTCGGTCAGCCGTCTGGAAGAGTATCGAGGAGCTTCGGAAAGAAGGTTACGATATCCTAGCCGTGACCAACAAAGGTTATACCCTTTCCGAAGAAAGCGATATTCTGTCTGCAGAAGGGCTGATTACCTTTCTTAAGAATCCACTGATAACCGCAGACAGGCTTCATGTGTATAAAAGCATCGATTCCACTAACAACGCTGCTAAGAAGATGGCGGTGGCGGGAGCCGGCCATGGCACCGTTGTCCTGGCAGAAGAACAGACCGCAGGCCGTGGCCGGCTGGGCCGCAGCTTTTTCTCACCAAGGGGAACAGGCCTGTACATGAGCATCATTCTGCGGCCCAAAAGCACCGCAGAGGATGCGGTGCTTACCACCACCGCCGCCGCTGTCGCCGTGTGCAGGGCCGTTTCCAAGGTTTTAGGCATCGAGGCTTCCATCAAGTGGGTCAACGACATCTATGTTGATGGTTTCAAGGTTTGCGGCATTCTGACAGAGGCCCTGTCGGATTTCCAAACCGGAGCCGTTGAAGCATTGATTTTGGGCATAGGGCTGAACATCGCTACCAACCGGGACAGTTTCCCCGAAGAAATCAGTAAAACCGCCGGCTCTCTTCTGAAAAATCCGGACCGCGTCGAGCGTAACCGCCTGGCTGCCGCCATTCTTAATGAATTTATGGATCTGAACGACACTTTTGACAGAGGCGCTATGCTGGATGAATACAAAGCCCGCAGCTTTATACTGGGAGAACCCATCACAGTTTACCGCGGTAGCGAAGTCTTCGACGCAACAGCTTTGGACATAGACGATAAAGGAAGGCTGATTGTTATGAGGGAGAACGGAGCAAAAGAGATTCTCCTTTCAGGTGAAGTGACCACCCGTCCGCAGGAGCAGTCAAAATGAAAGAAAGCTATCGGGTAAAGCCATTAATATTATGTTCCTTCTTTGCAGCTCTGACCGGAGTATGCTCGATCGTATCCATTCCTCTTCCATTTTCGCCGGTACCCGTAAACCTGGCTCTGCTTTCCGTCTATCTTGCGGGAGGGTTGTTAGGGCCGAAAAACGGTGCTATAAGTCAATTTGTCTATATCCTTCTTGGCGCGGCAGGACTCCCGGTTTTCCACAATCTTACGGGGGGACTCTCCATTTTGGCAGGGCCCACAGGAGGTTTCCTTGCAGGCTATATAGCAGCCGCGTTTCTTGTCGGGTTTTTCTATTTCAAAAAGATGGATAAAGGCTTGATAATCGGTCTTGTTGGGGGGCTTTCAGCCTGCTATGCCCTGGGGGTCTTATGGTTCATGCTGATATCCGGCGCCGGTCTGAAATCAGCCCTGCTGCTTTGTATCATCCCTTTTCTGCCCGGCGACGCCTTGAAAATCATTGCTGCGATTTTCCTCATCCGTAAGCTCCGTCCCTTCATGAGCCGCTATAATTGACTGTTCTCTCATTGGTCTTTCTCTATTTCCGAATAAAACTCCATGCACTCCCCGGAGTCTTTCTTTGCGAAGTACATGGCCCTGTCAGCGTTCTCGTACAGTTCCAGATAAGATGTCCCATCTTTAGGGTAAATCGCTATTCCCGAGCTAATGCTGATCTTATGCATAATCATCATCGTGTTATGTATCGTTTTGATTTTATCGGCAACAAACAGCTCGTCGGGGATATCTTTTATAAACAGCATAAACTCGTCTCCGCCTATCCTCCCCAGTATGTCCGTTGCCCTGAACTGATGTATCAAAATGCTGGCCAGGTCTTCGATCACTTTGTCGCCGAAAAGGTGTCCTCTGGAATCATTTATTGCTTTGAAATTATCTATATCCATTATTATCATAGCGTGTCCGGTGTCGGTTTCTTCTTTGATGCACTGCCTGACAGAGAGTTCCGTGGCCTGTTTGTTGTAGAGTCCGGATCCGCTGTCCGTTTGAGTCTTTGCTTCCAGCAGCTCCATCTTTCTCTTCTCATCATCGATATTTAAGGCTCTGCCTATACTCTTAAAAGCCTTCCCGTTCTCATCGGATATCAGAACCTCCTCGATCTTATGCCACATGTAATCTCCTACCATCCCCTTGATCCGGAACTCTCCTGAAAGGGTTTTCGTAAATGGCGGAATATTTTTATGCAAACTAATAAAAGCTTCCGCATCGTCCGGATGTATATAACCTTTTTCCACCAGGGAATACGGAAGTCCTTCTATTTCCGGCTCATAATCCGTTCCAGCCCGCATAACTTCCGGGACTATCATCGTGCGGTTTTCCAGATCCGCCTCAAAAATAACAGTATCGGAAAGAGAGCTTATAATGCGAAACCGTTCTTCATTTAGCTGCAATTCTTTGTTTTTGTGCAATAAAGCAGTCTTTCTTGCCTTTTCACCCATCCAAATAATTAAGATTACCGGAATAAATGCCGCAAAAACCCCAAAGCTAAGAAGCAGCGCAATCCAATACAGCTGTGAGGATTGATCATTCAGATATTCGTAAGGCACACCGCAGAGAATATACCAGTCGTTGATTTCTAAAGGCATGTAATATACGCTCTGGACATTTCCATTGCTGACGAAAGTAAAATAACCTTTCTCCCTATGCCGCATATCCTCCCTGAGCTTGCTTGGCTCAATACTGCTTTCGATGTCCGCATCGGTTAAGCAGCTTATTGCATTATCCCCCTTTATCGGAGGATTTTCAGTATTTGGTTCAACCAGGATCTTACCGCTGCCGTCGACAATATATGTAAAGCCCATCCCATAAAAAGCGGAAAAGTCCGCAAGTTTTCTGAAGTCTTTGATTTCTATGGAAGCGCATAAGGCTCCGCGAACTCTGAAGCCGCTGTAAACAGGGGAGGCAAATACGAATACATCTTTACCTGTTCCTCTGCTTTGCAGTATCTGCGAAATGTTGTTGTCGCCCTGCATGGCTTTTTTAAAATAGTACCGGTCAGCCACATTAATATAGATTCCGTCGTTATTGACCGAATTCCCTGCATGGTTCGCAATAAAAACCTGTGAAAAATTAGATGTGGTCTTCATGTATTTCATGATTTGGATCAGATTTTCTGAATCCAGCAGATTTTTTTCTTTCCCCGCATACTTGGCCACAGGGGCTAAAGTCGCCCACTGGTCCTGTATCTTGACCTGCAGGAGTTCGGCAATGCCTTTTGAAACATCCCTTAAAGAAGCGGTGGCATGCTCTTCGATGTGCTTGTCTATCGAGGTGAAAAAATAGAAAAAAGAGACCGTCAGAACTACGACGACCCATACAATCAAAACCGCAGCAACAGACCAATGGCCTAATCCCTTATTTATCTGCACTTTTTCCCTCAATTCTTAGCAATTGTTCTAAGAAATAAACTATAGCCCAAGGTTGTACTTTTAGAGCTTATTGCTAACTTAAGCTCATTTTATCAAATAACAGGAAAATTACAATATATTCTGAAGAAAATGTCAATCCTAAAACAAGATACCTTGACATTTTATATAGTTCTTCGCTGATGCAGCAGCCATAGATTGATCAATGCCACGCCGGTTGCCCCAAAAGCAAGCACAACGAATGCTTTCGAAAGCCCGAAGGATTCCCCGACAGCCCCTACCAAAGGGAATATAAAAAGCATATAGAAGCTGAAAACCATGCTGGAGACGGAAATCAAAGTAGCACGTTTTGAGCTGGGGATAAGCCTGTTGATATAGTCAAAGTATATGACATATGTAAGGCTGTCAAAAAAACCTATACATCCGAAAGAGATAACGGCGGTGCGAAAGCTAACCATTCCCCAGGCGATGACCATGTAGAACACAGGGAGAAACAGCATCAGCAAACGCTCCTTAAAAAGCTTTTCCACCTGATTTGCACAAAATCCCCCAAGGGCGCCCAGTATGCATGAAACAGCTGCAATCCATCCGAAGATCTGTTCATTGATCCCGTTTTGTTTGCAGTATATCTGCATATAGTAGAAAATCACTACCGAAAAAACTGCTATTGCGTTCATGATCAGGATCAGATAGCAAAGCCTTCTGTTCCCTTTTATAACAGAAAAGCTGTCTCTGAACTGCCCCGCGAGTCTCTGCCTTATATCGGCTTCCTGCCGCTCTCCCTTCCCGATGGTAGTTTCGGTGAAAAAAAATGCTACAGCCAGGGAAGCCAGTACAATGCCGATCTGGCCAGTGTAAAGGCTTTTGTAACTTTGTACTGCAATAAAACCTCCGAGTATCAGACCGAAAGCTTGGGCGATTTGATAAAGCGCCTCATTCAGTCCGTTGACCTTCATATAACGGTCGGCTTCACCGATCTCAAGCAGCGAATCATATACCAAGGCTTCCCCTGCTCCGGACTCCAGGTTGTATCCAATTGCACAGAATGCAAAAGATATCATGTAATGTGTAAAGCATGTCCCGTAAAGAAGAAGCAGCAAATCAACGATCAAAAAGAGCCGTCCCAGCATCCTGCTGAACTTTCGGCCATAAAGGTCGGCAATTGCCCCGGTTGGCGTTTCCATAATAAAAGAGGTCACATGAAAAAAGCCTTCCAGAATTCCAAGCTGCAAAAGGCTCATCCCCTTCGAAGCAAGGTATATGAGCCAAAATCCCTGTGTCAGGCTTAGACACATTATGAACATGTAAAGGTAGTTGACCCTGATGTTCCTTCTGTATAGATTTTTTACGATCAGCAGTCCCATATCAGCCTCTTTATGACTCTGTCGTCCCGGCCGGGAACTGCTCCGCAGCCGCTGCTTTTATTTATTTATGAATATCAGCCCGGCTATGCAAAGGACGATACCCACCATTTGCTGAGTCGATATATGCTCCTTGTATAAAAAATACCCTACTGCAATAAGCACCACCGCCAGAAGGATATTGCATACCAATGATCCTATGCTGATATTCCATCCCACTCTGTAAAGAATGATAAACCCGGCCTCAAGGCCCACTACGCAAAAACCTAATACCACGGGGGCCCAGTTGACAAGCTTGAACTGAGCAGCCACATCTTTGGACGGATCTGTCAGAAGAAAAATAAGCAATGCAAAAGCTGCTCCGACTAAATATGTAACGATAATACTGATCATCGGATTAAGCTGCTTTGGTATGCTCTTTGCGCAAATATGGTATAATACATTAGAACCCACTATCATTACTACAGGCAGATAGAATTTAAATGCCGACAAGCTGGACATCT
>JAKJCD010000039.1:0-6701 GCA_022706625.1 Bacillota bacterium
CGCCTGTGACTTTGGTAAATGTGACCGTGCCTCTTATTTCGGGATGGGATGGACCTCCTGTAATATAAGCCACTGCTCCACAATACTGTATTTGCTCGTTTGTATCCTTTGTGTATCGGTCAAGCTCGTCACTATAATAAGGGTTCCGATATTGTTGAAAATCCATAATGGCCTCCTAATTGAATAATACGTATTATCTTATTCCTATCATCGGATAATAGTTCCATTTGAGAATAGATGATTTTTCAGGAATCAAGAACTTCTGGCTTTGAGCAGATTCCTGTAATCCTGACCATGTGTTATAATTAGATTGCAGGGTGGAGGTGGTAATGCCGCCTTGATTATTCTCATGATTACCATTGGCATGAATATAGGAATTAATGATTCGGTCATGCAGAATCTTGGCAGTATTGGTGTAAACTGTGCGATTATTTCATTGTGTGCAACAGTATGCAGTGTTATTTTAGTTGTGATGGTTGAGAAAACCGTTTTGCCGCTGAAGGCCCTTCAAGAAAAATTGCATGCTGAAAGCTTGAGCATAAACAGTGAAGTGGATATTGAACAGGAAAAAGATAAAAAGGTATCTCCTTTAGTTTGGATCATGCCGGCAAGCATAGTTTCAGGGGTCGCAGCAGGTTATTTCCTCATGTCGATGAAACAGCAGGAGATACTGGGGACCATATTGCTGCTGTCATTGGTCCTGCTTTACACAAGCGTTGGCATAAGCCTTGGAGCTAATAGAAAGGTGTTTGGATATATCAGGGCGCTCGGCTTTAAAGTGCTTTACATACCCATAGCCATATTTGCCGGCAGTATGGCAGGTGGTTTATTGTCCGGAACAGTATTAGGGATTCCTCTGCATGTTTCCGTGATTTCTGCCGGCGGAATGAGTTATTATAGTATTACCGGAGCCTATATGACATCTGTCTGCGGAATCGAAGCAGGAACATATGGATTTGTTGTAAATGTCATGCGGGAGTTTTTTACTGTAATTTTACTTCCTTTGCTTATTCGGATCAGCAAGGGCAGTCCTATTGCCGCCGGTGCAGCAGGCTGCATGGACACTATGCTCGTTCCGGTAACGAAGTTTGTTGGAGCAGAACTGGGATTGGTTGCATTGATTGCCGGAGTAATCCTGACCTTTGCAGTACCCATTATATTGCCTCTGTTATATGGTGTCCTCCTATGAAAAAAGATATAAAGCTCTACAATATCATATTTCCATTATGGGCATTTTACTTATTTCCAATCTATTGGATCGTAATACTGCCCGCAAACTTTATCATAGACAGCATTGCCTTTGTACTTGCGATGGCTGCTCTTGCTATCCCCGAAAAGAAGATGCAATATAGAAAATGCATTGTAAGAATGTGGGCTTATGGGTTTCTTGCGGATATTATCGGAGCCGGGTTTCTGTTTCTCTTATTGATGTTCGACTACATTAATGGCAGTTTTGCATATGATCCCTTAAGCAGTCCCGCAGCCTTTGCGGTTACATCCATCGGAGTAGTGCTGGCAGGTATCTGTATATATTACTTCAATTATAATAAGGTTTTGTCTTTAATTGAAATTGATGACGACAAGAAGAAAAAAATTGCATTGATAATAGCTGTTTTTACGGCACCCTATACAATGTATATCCCCACCTCGTTTTTTTAGCAAAAAGGAAGATGGGCTATTTCATTCGGGAGACAATTACTTCTATTCAGGTAGCAGCGTTTTCGCAAGGCGCATATAAAAAGATACGACTCGGGGTTACAAGATCTGGCAGAACATCATTTCCAGGCATTATAGGCTGCTGGATAAAGGGGATCGTAGGCTATGTGCTTCTTTCAATCCGGAGGAACTGCAGAGGCTCTTAGAAGATCGAATGTAATAAATTATTAAGGAACACAACCACCTTTTGTTAAGAATTAGAAGCTATTCTCTAATTAAGTCGGGCATCCAATAAAATGCGAGGCCGAGAAATCAATCAAAAGGGGGATTTTAATGTATAAAGGAGAGCAGCACAATGAATATCCTGGTTTGTGACGACGATAAAGAAATCGTGGGAGCCATTGAGATCTATTTAAAGAACGAGGGTTATAAAGTCCGGAAGGCCTATGATGGAATAGAAGCTCTTGATATCCTTCAGAAAGAGGAGGTCCATTTGATCCTGATGGATATCATGATGCCAAGACTGGATGGTATGAGAACAACAATGAGGATTCGGGAAGAGAAGAACATTCCCATCATAATGCTGTCGGCCAAGTCTGAGGATTACGACAAGATCACGGGGCTCAACGCAGGGGCGGATGATTACATAACAAAACCTTTCAATCCGTTGGAGCTGGTAGCCCGGGTGAAATCTCAGCTGAGAAGGTATGTAGATCTGGGCAGCTTCGAAAAAAAGACAGGGGTTTATAAATCAGGAGGGCTGGTGGTGGATGACGAGGCCAAAGCTGTGTATTTAGACGGCGATCAGGTGGCTGTCACTCCCATCGAGTACGGAATTTTAAAGTTGTTGACTATGAATGCGGGAAAAGTGTTTTCTATGGAGCAGATCTATGAATCGGTATGGGAAGAGGTTGCATACAATCCGGAAAACACAGTTGCAGTACACGTTAGGCGGATACGGGAGAAAATTGAGATCAACCCGAAAGAACCAAGATATTTAAAGGTGGTGTGGGGAATTGGATATAAAATCGAGAAGATATAATCAGAGCAGGGCCTGGAGTATTTTAACCTTCATACTCTGCGTGGCGTTTTTCATCGGGACCCTTACGACGGGGGCAATAGCGTTAGAATCAGCATCCGGCCTGCATGGAACAGGCTTAGATACTCAAGATGTTTTATATTCCTCAAGCTATAAAGAGAGCATGAGCTTTCAATGGGAGTTTGAAGAAAAAACCAGTGAAATACTGTATTTGATCGCGGATCTGAAAAGTGAAGAAAATATAAAGAGCGGGCAGACCCTGAGTCAAAATTATGTTGAATCCCGGATCGAGTCACTTTTCTACAATGCTTTATGGAATCATGACAGAGGAGACGCCAATGAGGAATTTCATGAAAAATATGGGGAATCCTATGACGATCCTTCTGCCCGAGAGCTCTTTAAGGCAGATTATGCAGATGAAATTGAAAAGATAAAAGAAGAACTGATCATGGATGAGCTGCGGAATTTTGTAAGAGCCAAGGAAAGGCTGGATAGAGCAGAGGGCTTTCTTTACTATGCAACTGACGGTGTCAATACAGTGACAAATCTCAAGAATATGACGGCGGATGCCCCATTGGACAGTAGTCGCTTTACCGGCATGACAGAAAAAGGAGAATACCTAATCTTCGAAAATGACAAAATGATTAAGACTTCTTCCAGCGCAGAAGCAACAAATCAACATATAAGAGACCAGGACATATACCTGGAGGAGCACTTCCGGAATCAATACAATCCGGAACTTAAAGTGTATTTTGCTTTCGAAGAAAGCTACCTTGCGGACAAAGAGAAAGCGTTTCAGGAAAGCAAAGAAGAAGTGTTGAAATGGATTCCCATCGCTGCAATCTGTGCATTACTTACCACCATTGCTTTCATTTATCTGATTGTGATGACGGGAAGGAAGGACCCTGAGGGCAATCGGCCGTTTTACAGGATCGACAGGATATTTACTGAGCTTCAGCTTCTCATCATTGCCGGATGCCTCTTTGGGGGCGGCTATCTCTTTGGAGTGAATCTTTTCGATAGTATGAATTATCATCCCTATCATTTCGGCAGTATAACTTCGCTGAACACTGCCATGTTGGTACAACTGGGGCCGGCGGTGCTGGTGGGTCTGGCCTTTGCTTCTGCAGGCCTGCTCTTCATCCTGTCCTGTGTGAGGAACCTGAAGGCAGGACGGTTCATGAAGAACTCTCTTGTCTATCGTATCCTTGGGGGCATATGCAGCGGCATTCGTTCGGTTTATCGAGGAGGCAGCGTCATGCGGAGGGTTGTGCTCATCGCATTGGCAGTCTGTATTCTCTCCGCAACAGTTTTTATGGCCCCGGTAGTGTTTATCCTGATCCTGGTGTTAGCACCAAGGTGGGTAAGAAAGTATGAAGAAATCAGGAAGGGTGTAAATGAGGTTAAAAATGGCAATCTGACCTATAAGATTTCCGTATCCGGAGAGGGAGAATTGGATAAGCTGGCGGCAGATATCAATGAAATATCGGCAGCATCCAGTATCGCCATACAGAATGAACTGAAGAACCAGAGGCTGAAAACAGATTTGATTTCAAATGTATCTCATGATCTGAAGACCCCTCTGACTTCCATTATAACCTATATCGATTTACTGAAAACGGAAGGGCTGGACAGCGAAAATGCAGAACAATATCTGGAGGTGCTTGATCAGAAGAGTATGAGACTTAAAAAGCTTACAGAAGACCTTTTTGATGCGGCTAAGGCATCCAGCGGAGCTATTCCGGTTCGGCTTGAAACGGTGGATTTGCTATCTCTCATCAACCAGGGGCTAGGCGAGATGGCTGCCGGAATTGAGGCTTCGGGATTAGATTTCATCATAAATGCAAAGCAAGAAAAGTATTATGTTCGGGCCGACGGGCAACTGCTCTGGCGAGTGGTTGAAAATCTATTATGGAATGTCCTGAAATATGCGCTCCCGGGATCCAGGGTATATATTGATTTAAGAGAATCAGCGGGAATAAACGGCAAGGATGCACAGGTATTTCTTGAAATCAAAAACATCTCAAAGACAGGCTTGAACATCAATGCCGAAGAGCTAATGGAGCGCTTTACCAGAGGAGATGAATCCAGAACCACGGAAGGTAGCGGGCTCGGTCTTGCTATTGCCAAGGATCTGGTGGTCCTGCAGAACGGCTGGTTTGAAATAAAAATCGATGGTGACCTTTTTAAGGCTGTTGTAATGCTGCCGCAGATCCGGACGGAGGAGCAGTCACTTCAGACGGCAGACAGTGAAGAATGAGCCTGTGACTGTTGCCCCCTTTTGGGGCACAGGTTACTAAAGTTAACATTTCGCCTTCTTTGGGCGGTTGTAAAACAGTGTTGTCTTCGGGCAGCACTGTTTTAATATTATAAACTGAATAACTAAGTGTTTCACCATTATATTCCACAGTGACTGTATCACCTTCCTTTAGCTCATCCAGCCTGCTGAAATATGATCCGAAAATGTAATTCCTGTGAGCTGCAATGCCGCAATTGCCTGCTTCACCCGGGAAGCAGGTCCCCGTAATATGGCCGGCCCCCCACTTTAATTCCTTTGAACCGGCACCCTCTACCAAGATAAGATCCGCATCGATTTTTTGTATAATAATGCGGCCAAGAACTGCTGGTTTATCCTCTGCAGCGGTCACCGGCACAGCAGCATCTTCCAATCCATCTGCAAAAGCTGCTTGCTGTATCCCGGAAGCATTATGAATCATAGCGAGACTTTTCTCTCTGTCGGTTGTATCACTAAGTATAATGGGATATCGATCATCCAAATAGCTTTTATAAAGCTGAGCCTTACTATATTGCAGATAGAAGGCGCCGATCATCGGCAATAAAAACAGCATGATCCCCGCCGCAATAAGACAAAAAGAAATTTTGTATTTCATTGTTTACCTCACACAATTTTACAAAATTCTGCTTTCTCTTCGGTTATTATAGGCATCACCGGAATCGTTGACAACGCAATTGCTTCGCCCTCTTTTGACAGCGGGAATGCAAAAACAGGTATGTTTTGTAGGATGCCGGGGAGGTGCTGCTGAAGGATTGGATAACAACACGACCGATTAGAGTATTTGCCGGAAAAAAATCACTATCGCAGCAAGTATGATTGGAAAGGAGATCATTATGGTGAAAAAGAAAAAAAGCATTATCAGAACACCAATGTCTTTGTCGCTTTGTCTGCTTTTAGTTTTATCTTTTACCGTACCGATAAATGCATTTGGAGAAGGCACGAGCGGAGAAACAAGGAGTTTCGACGTAAATTTATTTGATTATGACCAAAAGAAAATACAAGGAATATTAGAGGAGGAGTTTCCAGGACCACAACCTGCAATCAGTGAGCTTGCTGCCGATGGCGAGCAGGAAGGCCAGCCGGAGGCGATGGCAGCAGGACCCGAATACGGCCGGATGTTCATGTTTATGGGAGGAAGAGATGACAGCGGCAATAGAGTAGGCGAACCCGCAAGCAGGGCGTGGTTCAGCAAATATGAAAAGGATAATTACATATACCAGGAGCTCATGAAAGATGAGCTTAACACTAAGGAACGTCCGGAATATTCTGACGGGATCCTGGGCATCGATTTGTTCGATCCTCAGGAGAATGATCGTTACGATTCATATAAGAAAATTCCATTTGAATTCAACTATGATCCGCTTACCAGGATCTATTCCTATAATAGTGCAAATAACAGCGCTGATTTTGACGGGGATAAAATCACCTTGGGGGAACCTTTAAGCGGGGGCGTCGGCGTTAATGGTTTTAGGCCTTTTGGATCAATACCTCAATCAAAGCTGGATCACTTTGGCATGAGCATGGAGGTGGAATTCTACATACCAATCAGCGGGCCTGCCGGACTGGAATTCAACTTCAGCGGTGACGACGATGTATGGGTATTTGTTGACGACAATCTGGTTTTAGATTTAGGCGGGATCCACGGCGCGATGGGCGGGACCGTGACCTTTAAAGAAGATACGGTAACAGGGAAACTGCAATCCGGCGCAA
>JAKJCD010000039.1:6743-12276 GCA_022706625.1 Bacillota bacterium
TGGGACCATCGAAATCCCGGGCATTTTTACATCCGGTACAGTACATACTCTCAAGTTCTTCTATTTGGAACGAGGCGGCAATGCGTCCAATTGCCGCATAGAGTTTAACATCCCTCCCACTGTATCAGACTTTGCTTTTATCAAGGCAGATAGCAGTACGGAAAGCGGGTTGCCGGGAGCGGTTTTCAAACTTGAAGGGAAGGATAGTGAGGGAGGCAAAGTAGAAAAAACTGCAGTATCGGATCAAAATGGCATTGTCCGATTTGAAGGAATTCCTGAGGGTGAATATAAGCTGTCGGAGATAGAAGCTCCTTCGGGCTATAAGCCCTCCGACCTTGTGTATTTGATCAAAGTTGCTCCGTTTGAATCCGTACCATCTTTCTCTCAGAAACAGGATAACACTTTTGGATTGGCTGTATGGTATGCATTAGAACCTGATGATCAAAATGAGGCGGAATGGTCGCTGATAAGCAGCAGCTCAGATTTGTGGCTATGGAACGAAAAGCTGCCGGACCCCAAGGAGCGGATTTTTACTGTGAAAAAAGCAGTGACCGGGAACCTTGCTCCGGGGAATGCGGAGTATGAGTTTATGATCCAGTTCTTTACAGGATATGGTGATGGTCTATCTACGTATGGGATCGTTGATGGCGATGAAGGGAACGGTGTAATCAGAAACCTTACAGCAATAGATACCGAATGGCAGGAAGGCGGAGATCATCCGGGTTTTTATCGGTTTTTACTTAAAAATGGCCAGCAAATATCCTTTGACTATGGAGATTACTATAATAACAATCACCAGCCCGAAGCAGCGGAGCTGTATATAATTCCACCTCTTCAATTTAGTCTGATTGAGACGGGGAGTCAGGGAGCATCAAGTGTAACTATTGATCCGAAGGGTCAATTTGGGAGTGAAATCGCTGCCCCGTTGATTACGGGTAAACAAATAGAAGGCTCGCTTGGGATCGATTCGGAAGATGTCGTAATTGAATTCATAAATGCTTACGGCAATAAGGATAAGGATAAAGACAAGGATAAAGACAAGGATAAAGACAAGGATCCTGAAAAAAAGGATGATGGGAATAAGGAAGATCCTTTAGTAATCACACCGGTAACAGAAGTCCCGCAGGAAACTCCGGTACCTCCGCTGCCTAAGACCGGGGGACCCGGAGCAGTTCTCTTCATTGGACTCGGCGGAGTTTTAGCAGGTGCCGGATTGCTATTGAGACGACGTCGTTGATCCTGCATAATAATGCAGTCCGTTCAGAAAGAGGGACAGTTCTCATTTATAGAGAACTGTCCTTCTGTATGAGTCGGCCCCTGTTCCTCTGGACTTTTTGACCCGTTGGGAGTATTCTATAATGTGAAGTAAATCCATGGAGATACAGAGAAAGGGTGCCGGATATGGATACAATGACGATCCTGAAAATTGTTTTTACAGCCCTCCTTTGCATCCCGGTGCTGATTTTATCCTTTCATTTAGTCGGGAAACTCATGGATGAAATGATCAGAAAAATAGGGGGACAGGGATGAGACGCGGCATATTTATTACCTTTGAAGGTCCTGACGGAGCCGGCAAAACAACCCAGATCCACAGGCTGCGAGACTATCTGATCTCAAAGGGCACAGATCTTGTCCTGACCCGGGAACCCGGCGGCACCCGCATCGGCGAAAAGATAAGGGAAATCATACTGGACCCTGAATATCAGGAAATGGCCGATCTTACAGAAGCGCTGCTTTATGCATCATCCAGAGCACAGCATGTGGCTGAAGTTATATTTCCTGCGCTAAAATCAGGCAAGACTGTCATATGCGACCGCTTTATGGACTCCAGCATTGCCTACCAGGGATACGGGCGCAAGCTGGGAGAAAAAGTTCGCATAATAAATGAAATTGCCGTTTTAGGGCTCATCCCTGACCTGACTTTTCTGCTGCTGGTCGATCCGGGCGAAGGGAGAAGAAGGATAAGCGACGGTTTTCTGGACAGGCTTGAACTGGAGGAAATGCAATACCACGAAGAAGTATATCGTGGTTATATGGAGTTGGCAGCTCAGAATACCGAGAGGATGATAGTTATCGACGGATCATTAAAAATCGATGAGATCAGCGTCAAAATAATAAAAGAAACAACGGCATTCCTAAGAAGGCATCAGGGATAGTCTTATGAAGCAGCAACTTTTGAAAGAGCAACTGATAGCCCTTGCCCGTACAGGCAAGCTCTTGCATGCGTATATTCTGGAAAGCCGCAGATACGATGATCTGATCGATTTTGCCGACATGTTAGCTAAGGAGATCACCCCCTACAGAGAAGACATCCATAGGATTTGTGCAGATGAACTATCCGTAAAAGATAAAGCGGTGGAGGATCTTCTTGAAAGGCTCAGTTTAAAGCCGATGGTGGGCGAATATGCCGTTGCTGTAATCCAGGATGCGGATACAATGACATCCCGTGCTCAAAATCGTCTTTTAAAGTCACTTGAAGAGCCCCCCGGCAGATCGATCCTGCTTCTGCTGACAAACAACTCGGAGCATCTGCTGCCTACGATCCGCTCTCGCTGTGCGTTACTCCGCTTGGATGAAGAATCAAGGGATGAAGGTCGATCAGGCGAAGCTTCGGCAAGTCAGGCCCATACCATCGGGTCGATGATCCTGGAAGGAAAGAGCTATTATGCCGTTGCATCAGAGCTTCGGGAGATCATTAAGGAAAGGGAGCAGGCATATGAGTTTCTTGATGCTTTGGAAAAATGGTACAGGGATCTTCTGCTCTGCAAGACCGGTGTCTATTCAGGTTATTCAGATCCCGTCAGAGTAAAATACAGCGGGCTTCTGTTAAGGGAAAAGGCATACGAAGGGATAGCTCTTATAGAAGAGGCAAGGCGAGACCTTGATCACCGTATGAATATAGGCTATACCATGAAGAATATGATATTGAAGATGATTTAGGGGGTTAATATGATAAGTGTGGCAGGTGTGAGATTTAAAAGGGCCGGAAAGGTTTATTTCTTTGACCCCGCCGGACTGGAAGTTTCCAAAGGGACCAATGTGATTGTAGAAACGGCCAGAGGACTGGAGTTCGGTACATTGTCCGATGATATAAAGGAAGTAGATGAAAAGGAGATCGTTTCACCTTTAAAAAGGATTGTGAGGATCGCCGATGAAAAGGACGTACAGCAACACAGGGAAAACCTGAAAAGAAAAGAGCACGATTTGATCCTTTGTCAGGAGAAGATCAATAAGCATAAATTGGACATGAAGCTGGTCGATGTGGAACATACTTTCGATAACAGTAAAATCATATTCTATTTTACAGCCGACGGAAGGGTGGATTTCCGAGAACTGGTGAAGGACTTGGCAAGCGTTTTTAAAATGCGGATTGAGCTCAGGCAAATCGGAGTAAGAGATGAAGCTAAACTCATAGGAGGCATCGGGACATGCGGCAAAGCCCTATGCTGCCATTCCTGGCTGCCCGAGTTTGAGCCTGTGTCAATCAAAATGGCCAAGGTGCAGAACCTGTCGTTAAATCCCACTAAAATATCCGGTATATGCGGCAGACTCATGTGCTGCCTCAAATTCGAAAACGATGTTTATTGCGAACTCCGCCGTGGCATGCCCGATGTGGGTGAAAAGGTGAAAACCCCCGATGGCTTGGCAATTGTCGTTGAGAGCAATATACTTGGAAATAGGATAAAAGTGCATACAATTATTGAGGAAAAGGAGGGAGACAGGCCTGAAAAACTGTCTTCCGAGGCGGAGATATATACAAAGGAGCAGATCAGGCGCCTGGGGAATAAGAAAAACAGTGATTTCATCGACGACGAAATCGATTCATCACTGCTAAATGAAATCAAAAGTTTGCTTCAGGATTAATTAAAAAACCTGTTCATTGAACTGAACAGGTTTTTCAGTTTTTACAGATTCTGCATTTCCTTGATGCAGTCTGCGCATACATTTTTATCGTGGATTCGTTTGACGCTTTTGGCATTCCCGCAAAATATGCATGCCGGTTCATACTTCTTAAGAAGAATATAATCACCGTCAACATAAATCTCAATCGGATCTTTGATTTCGATGTCGAGAGTTCTTCTAAGCTCAATGGGAAGTACGATTCTACCCAATTCGTCAACCTTTCTCACAATACCCGTAGCTTTCACCTGTCATACCCCCTAACTGCAATACCTGCTAGTCAATTTAGAAATAAACACATACATAATGCTACCATTAATGAACATTTCAGTCAATCATTTTTAGTTTTAAATAGACCAATCAAGGAGGAAAAAGCTTTCAGCAGTGAGGCTAAACCCTGAAGCACACCTTCGTTGCCTTTTATTGCCCCGGATATCGATTTTAGGGATTCGATGACACTGCCGACGACCCTTTTAGCTTCGTCTGCGCCATCGGCGGCGGTGCTTGTTATTCTTTCCGTATCTTCAAGTATTCGGTTCAGGGTTTTTACTGCAGGAATTAAATTTCTGATCAAAGAAATGGAATAAAAAATCAGAACAACTAGAGCGATAGCAATGACGATCAGTACGGCATCGCCCAGTGTGATCGTCGCATTCATCTTCCTCACCTCCCGTTTTCATTATGAGGGAAGAAATAAAAGTATTCAACATCTTTTTACAGAATAAGCATATATTCTTTCATAAGGAAAAAGGAATATAGCAGCTATGATGAATTATATCTGGGCAGGAATGCTTATCACCGGTGTAGCTTTTGCCGCATTCAGGGGAGTGCTTTCGGCATTCAGCGAAAGCTTGATGGAAAGCTGCACAGACGGTGTGTATTTTGTCATCGGGCTTGCCGGGATTATGGCAGTATGGTCGGGGCTGATGAATATTGCAAAGGACTCCGGGCTTATCGACGCATTTGCAAGGCTTGTCAGACCTGTGATCCGATTTTTGTTTCCAAAGGAGCGAAACCGCGAGACCATCGCAATGATACTGATGAGTTTTAGCGCAAATATTTTTGGCGCCGGTAACAGCGCTACGATATTTGCGCTAAAAAGCATGGTGATGCTTGATGAGGAAAATGGGCGAAGCCCGGTGGCCAGTGATGCAATGTGCATGTTCCTGGCAGTAAATATGTCGATGATCCAAATCGTGCCTGTCACTATTGTCAAAATAAGGAGCGATGCCGGATCGGAGGATCCTGGAAGTATAATCATACCATCCATTCTTGCGGGATTTGCATCAATGATAGTATCAATAGCGGTATGCAAATTCTATGAAAGGAAACAGGCATGACAGATGTGTTCGGCCTTATTTCTCTGTGCTTTATACCCGGAATGATCACGATAATAATCGGTCACGGCATGTGGAAAAGGGTGGCAGTATACGACAGCTTCATAGAAGGAGCTAAAACCGGCATCGAAACGGCGATAACGATCCTGCCGTTTATTATTGCCATATTTATAGGGATCGAAGCCATGGTCAGTTCGGGAGCAATGGAATGCCTTGAAAATATTTTAGGCCCGGTTCTGGAAAAGCTGGGGATCCCGAAAGAACTCACCTCCCTTATTCTGCTAAGGCCCGTATCG
>JAKJCD010000039.1:12308-12598 GCA_022706625.1 Bacillota bacterium
CAGTTTCCTTGGGAATGCGGCATCAGTAATGGCAGGAAGCTGTGAAACGGTTTTTTATGTGATTGCGGTGTATTTCGGCGCCACGGCTGTAAAAAAAATACGCCATTCCTTGCTGGCCGGCCTTATCGGTTACATCGCAGGAGTCATGGCGTCTGTATGGATACTCAGGGTTTCAATGAAAGGTTAATCTTCCATTATTGTAAGCTTAGCGCCCAGGCTGCGAAATTTATCTGCGAGCGAAGCATAGCCTCTTTCCAAGTGATATATCTCAGATATCTCAGTTGCGCCTT
>JAKJCD010000003.1:0-5934 GCA_022706625.1 Bacillota bacterium
AAGGCGAACCGCCGAGTCGGTAGTATTGACGCTTTGTCCGCCGTTGCCCGAGGAACGATAAACATCCACCCGCACATCGGCCGGATTGATATCCACTTCAACATCATCCACCTCGGGCAGCACCGCTACCGTTGCCGCCGATGTATGGATCCTGCCGCTTGATTCCGTTTCCGGCACACGCTGCACCCGATGTACACCGCTTTCGTATTTGAGCCTGGAATAAGCGCCCTTGCCTTTTATCAGTATTACAGCTTCTTTTATACCGCCGATACCGGTTTCGTTCATATCCATGATTTCAGTTTTCCAGTTGCGGCGTTCTGCATAGCGCATATACATGCGCATCAGATCTCCGCCGAAGAGTGCCGCCTCTTCTCCTCCCGTCCCGGCCCGGATCTCCATGATGACGTTTTTTTCGTCATTGGGATCTTTGGGGAGCAGCAGGATGCGAAGCTCTTCACTATAGGTCTCTAACAGATCCTCGGCTGCGGCAAGCTCTTCCTTTGCCAGCTCGCGCAGTTCATCGTCGGTACCGCTCTCTCCAAGCAGCTCCCTTGCGGATGCAATATCTTCCTTAGCCTTTTTATACTCTTTGTATTTATTTACGATGGGTTCCATATCGGACATTTCCTTGACCAATTTCCGCCATTCGTTTTGGTCGGCAATAACAGCGGGGTCCGAAACTTTTAAGCTCAACTCGCTATATTTGGTCTCCATAAAATCCAGTTTATCAAACATTGCATAAACTCCCGTTAATGTTCCTTTATAAATCTATAAGTTACTATATATTTCAAAAATGCCCGCAGGCTTTTAAAAAAACCGGAAATGCAGGTTTCCGGTTTTTTATCCTTATTCGATGTTGAACTTTTTCTTGAACTTCTCTACACGGCCGCCACGGTTGATAAATTTTTGCTGTCCCGTAAAGAATGGGTGGCAGGCAGAGCATATATCCAATTTCATCTCTTCTTTGATCGACTTTGTTATGAACTCGTTTCCGCATGCACAGGTAACCTTGCATTCCTTATATACAGGGTGGATCCCTTCTTTCATCCTTCTCACCTTCCTTAAATAATATCTATTTTCAAAGGATAACCTCTAAAATACAGCTATTACATGTTAGCACAAGACACAACGAAAGGCAAGCACTTTTTTCCGGATAATCCTTCCGCCATCAACTTAAATCTTTAATCTTTTATGCCTACGTCATATGGTGAAAAGCAACGGATTTTATAGAAAAGTCTGTATTCCGTTGCTTTCAGGGGCAAAGCTAGTGGAAAAAGCCATGAAAAGCAACGGAAATTTAGAGAAAAGCTGTATTTCGTTGCCTTTTCAATGAAAAAGGCAACGAAATTCGTAGAATTCTTAAAAATCCGTTGCTTTTAGGCTCAAAAAGAGTAGTAAAAGCCATAAAAAGCAACAGAAATTCGGGAAAAAGCTGAATTCCGTTGCTTTTGTAATCCCTTTTAAATTGATGCTCCATGTCAAGCTGTGAACATGGTCCCAGTACCCTTATCCGTCAGCAATTTTATAATTATCGAATGCTCTGCTCTGCCGTCGATGATATGGGCCTCCTCTACGCCGCCCTGCAAAGCTTCCATGCAGCAATCGATTTTAGGGATCATGCCTCCCGAAATGATCCCGCTGCTTCTTAGTGCATTCGTCTCCGTCATCTTTATATGAGATATCAATGTATCCTCATTTTTCTTATCTTTCATAACTCCCGGAACATCCGTCAGAAGTATAAGCTTGCTCGCTCCCACTGCGGCGGCCAATTTCGCTGCCGCAGTGTCTGCATTGATATTGTAAACGCTGCCTCCGTCCATGGCTTTTGCTATCCCTGCTATAACAGGGATATACCCTTTACCCAACATGTCATTTATTATTTCCGGTTCGATAGCAGCTATCTCCCCGACAAGTCCGCAGTCGGCCCCTGTTCTTCGCCTTGTCGCCTTGATCATGCCCCGATCCAATCCGCAAATACCGACGGCTTTTCCTCCGGCATCGTCAATTAACGATACAAGATCCTTGTTGACTTTACCGCACAAAACCTGCTGAACGATGTCCATAGTCTCTTCATCCGTATACCGCAGGCCATCAATAAAACGGGGCTTTATATTTACTTTTTTAAGCATACAGTCTATTTCCGGCCCGCCGCCGTGGACAAGAATGATCTTAATGCCAAGCGCGGACAAGAATACAATATCACAGGCTGCCGATTTCCTTAAAGCTTCCGACAACATCGCATTACCACCGTATTTGATCACAATGGTTTTACCGCTAAGCTTTTGTATAAACGGAAGGGCTTCCCGAAACCGAACAACCCCTTCGTTTTTTTCCCAAATCATGATTTTCCCTCTTTCTTAGAGAATATTTTATTAACCGCCGCTTCCGCCCGTATCAATATTTGCAGAGCAGTCTGTTTTAAAATGCCGGGGCTATAGCTTTTAACCCGGAGGTCTCGTGGATCCCGAAAGCGATATTCATGTTTTGAATAGCCTGCCCGGCAGCCCCTTTTATCATATTGTCGATTGCGCTGCACACGATCAGTCTGTTTGCTGGAATATCAAAGTGCAAGGATATATGGCAATTGTTTGACAGCCTCACATTTCTGATATTTGCATAGTCGCCGTCGGCAAGCACTTGCACGAAAGGTTCTCCGGCGTATGCTTCCCTGTAGCGCTGCCTTATTGAATCCGGATCGGTCTTTAAAACGCAATAAATCGTGGACAGGATGCCTCTGTTGACCGGCAGAAGATGGGGAGTAAATGTAACCCTCACCGGCTTGCCTGCAAATTTCGATAAGCTCTGTTCAATTTCAGGGGTATGCCTGTGTTCCCCCGCTTTGTATGCCGAAAAACCATTGCTGCATTCCGGAAAATGAGTGCTCTGCGTCATGCTCCTGCCGCCTCCGGTCACACCGGATTTTGAATCTATGATTATTCCTTCCTGCTCAATAAGTCCATATTTAAGCGCGGGATAAAGACCCAAGGCTATGGAAGTTGGATAACACCCCGGATTGGCTATAAGCTGCGCATTCTTTATTCTATCTCTGAAGATCTCGCAAAGCCCGTAAACCGCATATTTATGTATTTCTTTATAGGAGAAACTGCTGCCGTACCACTTTTTGTAATCCTCTTCGTTTTCCAGTCTGAAATCTGCGCCAAGATCAATGAAAACTTTCTCTTTTTCAAGACAATCATGCCCCAGTCCTTCAGAATAACCGTGAGGCAATGCGGCAAAAATTACATCGCAGCTGTTTATGACTGCACTCGGGTCTCTTTCTAAAACCAGGCTGACGCTGCCCGTATAGCCCGGATATATTTCAGAAATTTCTTCCCCAAAAAAACTCTTTGAGCTTGCTGCTTCGATCTTCACTTGCGGATGTCCGCAAAGAAGACGCACTAATTCCGCTCCCGCATATCCGGTGGCTCCGATTATGCCCGCCTTGATTTTTTTAGTCATTTTGCTATCCTTTTTTAATGTGCTTATGCCCCGGTACTTTTCCACCGGTAAATCCAACGGTTATAATTATACGTCAATTTGTATTGTTATGCAAGGAATAAAAAATTTTTGTATGAGTATTGGCAGCTGTTTTCAGCCATTTTTTCTCCTCACATCCGGCAAAAATCCGAGCTGTAAGTTTTTATACAAGATTGCTTTACTTTTTTAGATTTTGGTTAAGAATAAAATGCGCATAACTATGCCTATATGGGATAGGAGGCATCTCATACGGGATAACTCCTATCCCCAGCCATTATAAGTAGGTTTAAGTATAGCTCAACCGAAGCTGATATAGTTTTCTCCGAAGCCGTAATGCTCTATCACATAATCCATATCCTTGTCGCCGCGGCCGGAAAGATTCACTAAGATCGCCCTATGCTTGCCTTCCCGGGCCATCCTCATGGCTGCCGCCAATGCGTGGGAGCTTTCCAGTGCGGGGATTATTCCTTCATATCTGGAGAGTTTAAAGAATGCTTCTACCGCTTCTTCATCGGTAGCAGAAACATAATTTGCTCTGCCGATTTCTTTTAGGAAAGCGTGCTCAGGTCCAGTGGACGGATAGTCAAGACCGCTTGCTATGGAATAAACCGGTGCCGGTCCGCCTTTGTTATCTTTGAGCATTATACTGTTGAATCCGTGAAGGATGCCTTCTTCCCCGTAGGTCAGAGAAGCTGCATGATCTCCCATCTTCGGCCCCCTGCCCATGGGTTCGACACCATAAAGCTCAACCGGATCTTTTAAAAATGCCGGAAATAAGCCTAAGGCATTGCTTCCCCCTCCGACACAGGCTACGACAGCATCGGGCAATATACCTGTCATTCCCAGAAACTGTTCCCTTGCTTCAACACCGACCACCATCTGGAAATCTCTGACCATCATGGGGAATGGATGGGGGCCGACTACCGAACCGATGCAGTAAATGCTGTTCTCGTATTCCTTCATGTATGCTTCGAAAGCGGCATCTACAGCCTCCTTCAAAGTTTTAAGGCCATGGGTAGCCGGGACCACCTTCGCACCAAGGATCTTCATCCGCGCCACATTGGGGGCCTGTTTTGCGATATCCACCTCTCCCATGTATATGTCACACTCCAGTCCAAAGTATGCCGCTGCAGTAGCCAACGCCACTCCGTGCTGGCCGGCGCCGGTCTCAGCGATGATTTTCTTCTTACCCATAAACTTGGCGAGCAGTCCTTCTCCCATGCAGTGATTGAGTTTATGGGCTCCTGTATGGTTCAGGTCTTCCCTTTTTAAGTAGATCTGTGAAGGTCCAAGCAATCGCGACAGCCGCTCACAATGATAGATCGGCGTCGGGCGTCCCTGATATTCTTTGCGAATGCGGCGCAGCTCGCTTATAAACTGCGCAGAATGGCAGATAGTCTGATATGCCTCCGTGATCTCCTTAAAAGCCGGTACCAGTTCCGGCGGCAAAAATGCACCTCCGTACTTTCCGAAATAACCTTTTTTGTCCGGATACTCCTTCAAATAAGTATCAAAATCCACTTCGTAGTTCTTTCCCATTTTCTTTTCCTTTCATTCCTGTTAAGAGAAATATCGAAAGGGTCTCTGCAATGGCCGTGCAATAAAAAAACACCTGCCTTGATTATATACAAGGACAAGTGTTAACTTGCGGTACCACCTTGTTTGATATGTGTTTAAACATATCCTCTCTGCAGAGTGCCATCACACCCTTGACCAGATAACGCCGGTCTTGCGTCGGTTACTACTTAAGCTAATTCGCTCTTTCGCTCCGCCCTCGGAGGACCATTTGTCTGAGGCTGCATCTGTTCGGGCTCCCACCGCCCCCGATTCGCTTTTGACCGCTTCACAGTTTTACTTCCCCGTCTTTGGTTTGGCAGAATAATACCACACGCTGAAATCACAGTCAAGCACTTTTTATTCAAGAATTTTTTTCAAGAATTATCCCTTCCGCCACCATACAGGCAAACCCAGACAAATAAAGCTCCGTGATCTTTTCGCCGGATCTGACTGCTGTTACGAACAATTCGCCGCCGGGCACACATACTTTTGTGTTTTCGCCGCTGACTTTATCCATCAGAGTCAATGCCGCCACCGTTGCTCCCGCACCCGAACCGCAAGCTAATGTGAAATCTTCGACCCCTCGCTCAAAGGTTAATACATGTAATTCGTTTTCCCCTGTCAGATCCCAAAAGTTTATATTCGCACCTTTTTCAAATGTGCTGTGATGGCGCAGCGCGAACCCGAGCTCTTTCAGGTTCTCGGATTTTATCGTCCTTATTCCGCTGACCTCAATGCCCGCATGAGGCAGTCCGGGATCCCCAAGCTCTAAATAGAAACAACTAAACTGACTGCCGAAAACATCTAAATTTAAATATAATTTTGTAATGACAACGTCGGGGAGGCGTACTTTATAGACTCTTTTATCCAGCCGCCATCCATAAACAACACCTGCGGCGG
>JAKJCD010000003.1:5986-27255 GCA_022706625.1 Bacillota bacterium
CTTATTTTCATAGCCATAGCGGGCAATGCATCGGGCTCCGTTGCCGCACATTTCACCTGCGCTTCCGTCAGAATTATAAAACAGCATCTTAAAATCCCCTGAGGATTCGGGGTGATCAACAGCTATGAATCCGTCTGCACCTATGGACATCCGCCTGTTGCACAAGGCTTTGGCGAGATCGCTCAGTTCGCTGACGGGTATCCTCTCCTCCATGTTATTTATTATAATGAAGTCATTTCCGGCTCCGTGCATCTTTGTAAATCTCACAGCTGATCCTCCTATTTAAGGTGTTCAGGCACCATGTCGTTACTTATCATATGCATAAAGCTCTGACGCTTGACAATAAGCTCGCTTCTGCCTTCTTTGACTAACACCACCGGGGGAACGGGATTGCGATTGTAGTTTGAGGCCATTGAATATCCGTATGCCCCTGTTGTAAATACCGCAAAAAGATCTCCCGGTTCAACATTTTCCGCAACTTTGATGTCTTTGATCAATATATCCCCGGATTCACAGCATTTGCCGGCAATAGTAACAACCTCTGTTTTGGGTTCGCTCGCACGATTGGCGACAACACCGCTATAGACGGCATTGTATAAAGCGGGCCTTAAATTGTCCGTCATACCGCCGTCCACAGACAGATATTTTCTAATGCCTTTTATTTCTTTGATGCTTCCTATCGTATAAAGGCTCAAACCCGCTTCAGCTACTACGCTCCTCCCGGGCTCTATTACGACGGCGGGCCTTTTTACTCCATTTCCTGCAAAAAAGGAATCTATCTTCTCCATGGCCGGATCCAGATAATAGCTGTAGGGTTTTCTCTCCTCATCAGTGTAGGTTGCCGCAAAACCTCCGCCCAGATTCAGTTCAGATATATCGTAATGAAATGTCTCCTTTATTTTTATAACATACTCCAGCATCACGTCGATTGCGGCAAGGTAAGCTTCCTTTTCACGAATTTGGGAGCCGATGTGAAAGTGGAGTCCTAAGAAATCTAAATATTGCGAGTTTATGGCCTTTTTTATTTGAGGAAAAATGATAGTCTCGTCCTGTGGCATCCCGAATTTAGAATCGACTTTTCCGGTGATGATATATTCGTGAGAGTTTGCTTCCACTCCCGGCGTTATACGAAAAAGTATGTTCATTTTCTTTCCTTTTTCCCTGCATATCTCCTCAATCATCGAAAGCTCTTTCTGTCCGTCCACGATTATACGACCTATACCGTAATCCACTGCCATCTCGATTTCATAACGAAGCTTATTATTTCCGTTGAACTCGATCATTTCCGGCGGAAAGCCCGCCTCCATGGCTGTATAAAGCTCTCCGCCCGAGGCGACGTCTATCCCTATTCCCTCTCTTTGGCAGAGCTTACACATTGCCAGTGTACAAAAAGCTTTTGATGCATAAGCCACCCTCACATTTGGGTATTTATTCAAAAAGCTATCTCTCAATTCGGAAAAACGTTCAATTATTGCTGATTCTGACATGATATACAGTGGGGTACCATATTGTTTTGCCAGTTTATTCGTATTGCAGCCGTCGATATATAATGCTCCGTTTTTTACTTCTTTCATCAATTCTACACCTTCTTTTGTGCTGTTATTTTTGTAATTGGCTAAAGATCCCGTAAGGCTTCCACTATTTCTGTCTTGCCCGTTGCCACCAGATTTCTGCTTTTAATGATCTCAGCAGGGATACCGGCCACGACTGTATTATCCGGCACATCTTCTATCACGACTGCACCTGCCGCCACCACGGCGTCTTTTCCGATGCGGACTCCTTCAAGAACCACTGCATTTGCTCCCACAAGCACGCCGTCTTCAATAACTACGGGCCTTGCCCCCGGGGGTTCAATGACTCCCGCAAGGACGGCTCCGGCTCCTATATGGCAGTTCCTGCCTACCTCAGCCCGTCCTCCGAGAATTGCACCCATGTCGATCATTGTGCCTTCACCCACAGATGCGCCGATATTGATGACGGCTCCCATCATGATTACCGCCCGGTCTCCAATATTAACCTGCTCTCTTATTATTGCACCGGGTTCGATTCTGGCATTGATCCCTTTCAAATCGAGCAGCGGAATAGCTGAGTTCCGGCTGCAGTTTTCTATCACTATCTCTTCTATATCATCTGCATGGTTCTCTATAGTTTCTTTCAGATCCTCCCAATCACCGAAAATGATTTTATCTCCGGCACCGAAAACCTTGCAGTTTGTTAAGGGGATCGGGTGTTTTTCTTTTAAATATATTTTGACCGGTGTTTTTTTCTCTGCCTTGCTGATAAAGTTTATCAGTTCCTTCGCATCCATACTGATTCTGCGCCTCCTAAAATATCGTTGATTTGTCAAACCGGCATCTTCTGCCGTCCGAACAACACATCTTTCATGTCATACAGCCCGGGCGGCTGATTTATGATGTACTTTGCAGCAAGCATTGCCCCTCGTGCAAAAATCTGCCTTGAATCTGCTTTGTGGGTGATCTCCAGTACCTCATCCTCCCCAGCAAATATCACAGTATGCTCCCCTGCGATACTTCCTCCTCTGACAGAGTGGATGCCTATTTCTTTTGCTCTCCTGCCATAGCCTTCTCTTCCGCATTTCCATTCAAATCGTTTTCCCCCATCCATAGCTGCAGCCAGCATTTTAGCGGTGCCGCTGGGTGCGTCGATCTTTTGGTTGTGGTGTTTTTCGATGATTTCGATGTCAAAGCCCTCTCCCAGAACATCGCTGATTTCTTTGACTATCCTCTGCATGAGGCTGACTCCGATGGATAAATTGGATGATAACACTACGGGCAGACTATTAGCTGCCTCTTTGATCATCGCTGTTTGTTTTTCTGTATATCCGGTGGTAGCGATCACAAGTGGTATCAGACTTACCTCTGCACATCTTAATATCATATCAAGATTATCCGGATGGCTGAAATCTATGATCACATCTGTCTTGACCCCTTCGGCAGTCAGAGCTGCCAACAGTTCTTCGAGATCTGCAGCCTCTTCCTTCCCGCCGGGGTCAAGTATTCCGACACATTCTATTCCTTCTTCGTTCTTAATCATCCGCTCTGTCTGCTGCCCCATTTTACCGTAGCCTATCAATACTGCGTTTACCATCCTGATCCTCCTAAACCGCAAAACCCACTCTGCGCATTGTATCCATCAGATTAATCCTTGTGACCGTTTCCATCTCGTAAAGAGGCAGCCTGTAACCTCCAACGGAAAAACCTGCCCGGTTCATAGCCTCCTTGATCGGGATGGGGTTTGTCTCAATGAATAAGGCGTTTATGAAATCTAAATAGCGAAGTTGAAGCTCTCTGGCCGTCTTTATATCTCCGTTTAAAAAAGTTTTCACCATGAGATGTGTTTCCCGGGGCAAAATGTTGGCTAAAACAGATATCACTCCGGCTCCGCCCAAAGACATAATGGGTATGATCATATCATCATTACCTGAGTAGATGACAAAGCTTTCACTGATATACTGTGAAATCTTAGATACATAAGAAATATCGCCGCTTGCTTCCTTTATCCCTGCGATGTTTTCGTGGCGCGACAGCTCTCTGACCGCATCGCAGCTTATGGCACAGCCCGTTCGTCCGGGCACATTGTAAAGGATGACGGGAATTGAAACAGCATCGGCTATCTCATAGAAATGCTTCAGCATGCCTGATTTGTTTGTCTTGTTGTAGTAAGGTGTAATGACTAAAAGGCCGTCGGCCCCGATTTCCTGATATCTTAAGCTTTGCTCTTTTGCCTCCAGCGTGTTGTTTGAACCGCTGCCTGCTATGACGGGTATCCTTCCGTCTGAAGCTCGCACAGCCGTTGTTACTATCTTGTCCTTCTCCGTCTCAGTCAATGCGGGAGCTTCGCCGGTGGTGCCAAGAACCACAAGGGCATCGCTTTCCTGTTCTATATGCCATTCTACCAGCTCTTCCATTTTGCTATAGTTTACACTTCCATCTTCATAAAAAGGCGTGATCAACGCAACTAAAGAACCTGTTATCATTTTTCTTCCTCCATTGATTCGTTTGTCTAAGCAATAAAATACCTCTGCCCCTCTCGGGGCTCCGTTTATCCTTGCGGAAGTGTAATTTTCCATTATTTATAGTTCTATATTCTTTTTTTAATTGCCTGATTATCATATCCATTCTTGACACCTCCGGAAAAGATATATTTATACAATCGCTGAAAATAAAAAACGCCTGCCTTATAATATACAAGGACAAGCGTCAGCCTGCGGTACCACCTTGATTGATGCAAAATGCATCCACTCTGTAAGAGTGCCATCACACTCCTGCCCGATAACGCCGGCATTGCGTCGGTAGCTACTGGGATACTATTGTATCTTTTCACCCCGCCCTCCGAGGCCTTTATGTCTGTGCTGCATCCGCCGGGCTTACACCATCCCCGGTTCGCTGGGGGACCATTTCACAGTTTTTCTCCCTCTTCAACGGTTTTTATTAAAATATCACCTTAACATTGTCTTGTCAAGAGGTTTTTAGATCATAAGGCTTAGCCTGACTTCACAGATTATGTTATAATCCTTTTAAAACAACCGCTTTTTTCGTCTGACGAAAAAAGAGCGCAAAAGGAGACGTCATAATGATCGAACTGCTGAAAAAATACAGGCGGGATCTCCATCAGATCCCGGAGCTGGGTTACAAGGAATTCAAAACTCAAAAATATCTTCTTGACACACTCGGAAAATATCCTTGTGAGATCACCGAATTTTCCCCTACCGGGATATGCGCCTTTTTCCCTGCGAAAAGCCCTAAATACTCCGGCACTGTGGCTTTTCGCAGCGATATTGACGGGATTTCCGTCGAAGAGTCTAATCCTTTCTCACATCGCTCGAAGCACGAAGGCTTGATGCATGCCTGCGGGCATGATGGTCACATGGCAATGCTTCTGGGTCTCGCAAAAAAAATAAGTGAAATGCGGCAGGAGCTTACTGCCAACGTTCTCCTTATATTTCAACCGGCGGAAGAAAGTCCTGGCGGCGCTGAGGCTATAGCCGAGTCGGGTGTTTTCAAAAAATATGATGTGCGGCGCATTTTTGCCTTCCACATGGGTCCTTCCGATTTACCCGGCGTTATAATGGCCCGACCCCTGGAAATGATGGCCAGATCTGCCGAACTTACCGTTGCCGTTCTTGGCAGGTCCGCTCATATTGCTTATCCTCACAGAGGCATCGATGCGCTGCGCATCGCCTGCCTCTACCTTGATTCTCTTTATAAAGAGGAGGCTGACCTTTTTCCTCCTGAGGAGTATCGCCTTCTTAAGTTCGGACAGATGACAGCAGGCACCGCCAGAAACGTTATAGCCGATAAGGCTTTGCTCTTTGGCACCTTGCGATCTTTTCGGGACGAAACCTTCGATCTGCTCCTTGAAACGATCCACAGCATTGCGGACCATTTTGAAAAGGATTACGGCTGTACTATCGAGATCAGTAACGGCAGGAGCTACCCGGCGATCTTTAACGATCCGGAGCTTTTTGGGCTGGCGAAAGAAGCTCTCTCTCCAAATGTGTTTCCATCGATCCCCGAGTTTATCACTCTGAGGAAGCCGCTCATGACTTCCGATGATTTTTCTTATTATCTGCGGAAGGTCCCCGGTCTCTACATGTTCCTTGGCACGGGAAACAGGAAGCCCCTCCACAGCGGCGATTTTGATTTTGACGAGGAGGTGCTGGAAGTCGGGGTCGAAGCCTACCTTCGCCTTTTACGGCTTCCTCTTTGATATCAGGATCACCGCCCGTTATCCTCATCTTCCTTCAGATGGAATTTATGTTCAACGACCATCTGTATCTTTTCGCCATAGCAGGAGAATATGCTGTCAACAAAAGCCGGATCCTGCCTCGGAGAAACAAGGCTGACTGCAGGCACAATCAATAGGGACAAGAGGATCGCTACTGCCCCGGCTATGGGTGCTGCAGTGATGCCCATAATAAGGTTAGCCACATTGACTGTCAGCGACATTATTATTGATGCCCACAAAGCGGTCTTGTTTGCCCTTTTCCAGAAGAGCCCGTATAAAAATGGACCTAAGAAAGAGCCTGCCAGCGTCCCCCAGGAAAGCCCCATCAATGTGGTGATCAGATTATTGGGGTTTACTGCGATTATCACCGAGAGCATGACAAACAGCACGCAAAGACCTTTAATAATCCCTACCTGCATCCGGTTGCTCATGTCTTTCATGAAGGTTCCTTTCAAAAAATCCAGTGTAAAGGTAGAGCTACTTGCTATGACAAGCGACGACAGGGTGGACATGGAGGCGGAAAGCACCATGATTATAACCAGACCTATAAGAATATCCGGAAGCACACCTCCCAGCATTTCCGGCACGATGCTGTCGTAAGCCACTGTACCGTCAGCCCCCGGAGTGTAAAAAAGCCGGCCGAAGGAGCCGAGGAAGTAGGAGCCTCCCGCAATGATCAGTGCAAATATTGTGGAGATGATGGTCCCCGTCTGAATAGCTTTTTCGTTTTTGATTGTATAGAACTTATGGATCATCTGTGGCAGCCCCCAGGTGCCTAAGCTGGTCAGTATTAAGATAGCCAGCATGGAAATCGGCGCCGGTCCCAGAAAAGAAGTATAAACCCCTTTGAACTCCGGCATGGCCTGTGAAGATATTTGAGAAAGCTGTGTCATAGCTGCCATAAGTCCTCCACGGGAATTAAGCACTACGGTTATTATCGAAATTATGCTAATGACCATGACGATCCCTTGGAACAGATCATTCAATGCTACTGCCATATACCCCCCTATAACCACATAAAGACCCGTCAGGAAGGCCATCCCTATGACGCAGTAAATAAAATCCAATCCGAAGGCCATGGCAAAAAGCTGAGACAGCCCTTTATACACCGAAGCTGAATAAGGGACCAGGAAAACGAAAATGATGACAGATACGATTACCTTGGCCGTGCTGCTTCCGTAGCGCTTTCCGAAGAAATCCGGCATGGTGGCAGAGTCCAGATGCTTAGTCATCACCCGTGTGCGTCTGCCGAGGACAGCCCAAGCTAAAAGGCTTCCTATTAAAGCATTCCCAATACCGACCCATACCACGGACATACCAAAATTCCATCCGAATTGGCCGGCATATCCTACAAAAACCACAGCCGAGAAATATGTAGTCCCGTAGGCGAAGGCACTTACCCAGGGCCCCATATTCCGGCCTCCCAAAACAAAATCGTTAACGTTAGTCGCATGCTTCCTGCAGTAAATGCCGATCCCTGCCGTGACTGCAAAAAAGATCACCATCATCAGAACTTTCTCGAACATTTCTCTACCTCCTGCTATTCTTGATTCCGGCTCCGGCGGCGGGCATACCGGGCCGTTAGCTTTACTGCAACAAAAAACCCGCCTTCTGATTCTCAGAGGACGGGATATTCCGTGGTACCACCTCAGTTTACGATGCTCTTGCAAGCCTTCGCCTCAGCGAGTACGGCGCAGCATTCTGCGATTATACTCCGGCACTGTAACGGGTGCGCCCGTACCGGCCTACTCGGGATCTTCCCTTTCGGCGGTCAGCTCTCGGAATGTATTCGGGATCCGTTATCACTTGCGCCTCTCACCACCCGGCAACTCTCTTTAGCTTCCTGGATCTTTACTTCTTTCCGGTCTTCGCTTTTTTATATTGGCCTTAATTTACCACTCCTGTACACCTTTGTCAATTATTTTTTTCATAAATGATATGGGGGCCGCAGAACTGTTCCGCAGCCCATATCAAATCATCTAGAACTCCATATCTTTAAGCCCCGGGCTTATGATCAGCTTGCACTGAGTAGCCTCCCGGACCTGTTCAACGGTGTATTCCGGATTTATCTCCGTAAGCATTATACCCTCCGGTGTGATTTCCATTACACCCATTTCTGTGACTATCATATCCACCACTTTGATGGCAGTATAAGGCAAAGTGCATGTGTCAAGAATCTTATGCCTGCCCTTTTGAGTGTGCTGCATTGCGATTATGACCTTCTTTGCTCCAACCACCAGATCCATGGCTCCCCCCATGCCCGGGACCATTTTGCCCGGGACGATCCAGTTGGCCAGGTTGCCCATCTGATCGACTTCCAAGGCTCCTAATATGGTTGCATCCACATGGCCTCCCCTTATGATCCCGAAAGAGACTGCGCTGTCAAAGTACATGGATCCCGGGTTAATTGTTACATACTGAGCTCCCGCATTGATTATATCCACATCTTCTTTCCCCGGTTCTGCCGCGGGACCCATGCCCATTATCCCGTTCTCCGACTGAAGCACAATGTGCACCCCTTCGGGAAGGTAATTGGCGACCATGGTGGGAAGTCCGATACCCAGGTTTACAACGTCCCCGTCTTTCAATTCTTTCGCAACTCTTTTTGCGATTATTTCTTTTATATCTGCCATTGCTTCTCACCTCCTACGATGGAATCCACATATATACCCGACGTCACAACATTGTTGGGATCGATTTCGCCTGTCTCAACGATATTGCAGGTCCCGACAATCACATGATCCGCCGCAGCCGCCATCATTGGGTTGAAGTTCCTTGTTGTTGCATTGTAGGTGGTGTTCCCGAATTTGTCCGTCACGCTGCCCCGGATAAAGGCAAAGTCGGCTCTCAGAGGAAGCTCAAGAAGGTAATCCCTCCCCCCCACATTCAGTACTTGCTTGCCCTCTGCAACGATCGTGCCGACGCCGGTGGGTGTGAGAAATCCTCCCAGACCTGTCCCGCCTGCTCGGATTCGCTCGGCAAGAGTCCCCTGAGGAACCAGAATACACTCCAGCTTATCTTCTTCGACATCAGTATTCATCCTCTGTGCTACCTCAGGATTCAAGCCCACATGAGATGCGATCAGGATCTTGATCTGGCCGTTGGTCAGCAGTTTGCCTACGCCCCTTCCAGGCACACCCGCATCATTGCAGATGATGGTAAGGTTTTTTACGTTCTTTCTGACCAGAGCATCAATCAGGATCTCCGGTGTTCCACAGGCCATAAATCCACCTACCATGATGCTTGCGCCATCCTGGATGACGGCCACGGCCTCATCCGCAGTCTTGATTTTGTCAATCATCTTTTCATTTTCCTTTCTTTAAAGAAATGTAATGTCTTCTAAATTAATTTACACTTTTTTGGAAAAGATCCTTATTATTTTTGTCTCTTGACGATCTCGGTCAGTATGAAAGATGCTACATGCTCTGCGTAGGTATGGGGCCCAAAACCCGCATCATAACCCAACTCCTGTGCCAGTTCATGAGAGATCCTGGGTCCGCCGCAGCAAAGGATGATCTTCTTTCTTACTCCCTCCGCCTCCATCAGTTCCACCAGTTCGGTGAGGTTTTTGATGTGGACATCCTTTTGCGTGACGATTTGGGACACTAAAATCGCATCTGCATTGAGTTCTATAGCCTTCGCAACAAGCTCTTCATTGGGGACCTGGCTTCCAAGGTTGTGAGCTTCGATGCCTTTATAGCGCTCCAACCCGAAATGACCGTGAAAGCCTTTCATGTTGATGATCGCATCGATGCCTACAGTGTGAGCATCTGTGCCTGTGCATGCCCCCACGATAATGACGTTACGCTTGATGTTTTCTTCAATGTATTTTTCGCATTCCAGCCGGTCCATCACATCCCCTTCTACTTTGGGGACTTTGATCGCCGTATAGTCTACCGTATGCTGACACTTGCCGTATACCACAAAATATGTGTAGCCAATTCCTAGGTCTTTGGAATACACCACTCCCGGTTCATCAAGCCCCATTTTTTTTGCCAGTACCTTGGCTGCCTCATTTGCCTCTTCGCCCGCAGGGACCGGAAGGGTGAATGACATCTGGATCATACCGTCGTTCATAGTGTCGCCGTAGGGTTTCACCTTGGTCATATCTACTGTGGTCTTCGCAGTCGTATTCACATTAACCATTATTTTTCACCTCCCAGCATAAGCGGAATGAAGGGATTGAAATATTGTTCATCTTTGGCACAAACACCTGCCAACCCTTTTCCTCCGTCCCTTGCTCGCTTTACACCGCCGAATTTGCCATGCTCGATAGTGGAGAAGAGCCCTTCTTTTTTGATATTATGCAATAGTTTATCGGCTTCATAAAGAACGCTTTGCGCTCTCTTCTGAATAATACCGTTTTCCTTGAACTCCACCTCGTCCCCCAGTGCTCTCGCATTATTAAAAATGTAAGATGCGTTTTCGATAGAAAGCATCCTGTCATGGAGGTGAGGTGTATGGATGGCTTCCGTCAGCATGCCTAAAAGCTGCAGCGATTGACCGGACCATACAGCTATCAGGTTGAAAAGCGCATCCTGTATATGACCCTTGAAGATATTGCCTGTCATGAACTTAGTAGGCGGCATATACTTTAAAGGAGCCTTGGGGAAGATCTCCCTTGCCATTATGGCCTGTGCCAATTCATATAGAAATCCGTTTTCCATATCAGGATCCATCTCGAAAGCATGACCGAGCCCCATCTGTTCTTCCGGTATCTTTGCCAGTACCGCAAACTGCTCGTTTATCAACTGCGAGGCCAACACCGTATGAGCTTCTTCATATGCGTCTGCCGTGGTAAGGTAATTGTCCTCGCCGGAGTTGAAAATAATGCCGCAGTATCCGATGATCACCCTTGAGAAAAATTGATCCACCAGAGTACGCTGCATATTGATATCCCGGAAAAGTATGCCGTAAAGAGCATCGTTCAGCATGACATCAAGCCGCTCCATGGCTCCCATAGCGGCGATTTCGGGCATGCACATGCCGGAGCTGTAATTGCAAAGCCTTATATACCTGCCAACTTCTTCTCCTACCTCGTCAAGGGCTTTTCTCATGAGGCGGAAGTTCTCCTGAGTGGCATAGGTGCCGCCGAATCCTTCCGTAGTCGCCCCGTAAGGCACATAGTCGAGCAGGCTCTGGGCTGTAGTTCTAATAACGGCTATGATGTCGGCGCCTTGCCTTGCGGCCGCTTTTGCCTGAACTATATCTTCATAGATATTTCCCGTCGCCACTATAACATAAAGATAAGGCTGCTTTCCTTCGCCTATAGTGGCAAGATATTCCTCTCTTTTCTTCCTCTGAACCCTTATCTTTTCAAGGACATCCTTTACCACGGGTAAAAGTCTCTCTTCAGCCTGTTTCGCAGAGGCCGCCGGCAGCTTCATGAGGTCAAGCTCCCCGGCCGACACTTTCTCAGCGATCTCCTGAGGGGTCGATCCCGTCTGGACCATTGCATTGCCGATCCAATAGGCAGCGCCTCTCGACAAGCCGCCTCCGTCTTTGATGGCATCCACCACAACGTTAGGGAGAGGTGTTTCCACATCGTCCACCCCGTCAATGCCAAGCAGGCGGACTATGGTCCTTTCCGTGCTGACCGTGGTGTGCCTGTCAATGAACTTCTGCATGTCCGCTGCGATGGCCGCCGCTGCGGACCTGGCACTGTCGATGACTTTGGGATCTAAATTTAGCTTACTTTTCATCTTTTCGATCCTCCATTATTTTTTTGGCTTGCTTGATGATGTCCGGGCTTAAGCCGAGCATCTGTGCGATGTTTAGCGCATCCTTAGGTATTTCTTCGTTACCGGATACTTCATAAAGACGGTAATCCATATATTTGCCTATTATTTCGATCCTCTCCCGCCGGTTGGCATAGCGGATCTCCCTTTCCAGGTTGATAAAATTCACATCTTTAAGTCCTCTGACCTGCATGTTTCTTGTTCTACCGTCGGAAGACACATTATCATAATGTGTAGTGACCAAGCTTATATAAGCTTTCTCGCTCAGGTAGCCTATTATGCTTTTTGTAAGAGCATATCCTTCCACCGGATTGGTCCCGCTGGCGATTTCATCGATCAAAAGCAGGGAGCGTTCCTTGCTGTGATCTAGAATATCCTTCAGCTCTTCCATCTCGCTGCCGAAGCTTGACAGTCCCCTCTTCAGGTTCTGGCTGTCGCCTATAAGGATATGGATATAGCCGGAAAGCCCGATCCTGGCCTCGGAACAGGGCACAAAAAAACCGTGCTGAGCCAGCAGGGCGCATTGACCTATCATTTTCAGGGTAATGGTCTTCCCCCCCATATTTGCTCCGGTAATGCAGGTCACTCCTTCTTTCAGCCCGATGGACACAGGGCAGTAATCCTTATTTTGTTTTCGAAGGATGTCCTCCAGCATTAGCTGGCGGCCTTCTTTGATTTCGAGTATATGCTCCTTAACTATCTCCGGTTTCACGCAATTATGCTGCTTTGAAAACTCTGCCTTTGCTATATTGAGATCCAGCTCTCCGATAATTTCACAGTTTTTAAAAAGCTGTTTTCCATACTCGCCTATTTGTGCGGAAAGCTTCTCCCTGATGGACAATTCCTCATCCTCGATCGCTTCAGCCAGCGCATCCATGTCCCGCATCAACCGATCTATGCTGTCTATAGACCTAAGGCCGAAAACAGCCGTCATATAATCTTCGTCGGTCAAAATTAGCTCCGGTATTAAGGAAACCCTTTCGATCAGTTGTTTGTCTGATTTGGATACAAGGTACTCAAACTTGGGTGTCATGCTTATCCCGTAAACAGACTCCAACTGTCTTTTTTGTTCTTTTTTGATCCTGCGGATATCAAGCTCGACCCGGCGCTTTTGCTCTCTTAAATCGGCCAGTTTCTCGGAGAAGGAATCGTAAAGGTAGAAAGTGTCGATCCTTTCCCGGTTGGGATCAAGCACGTCAAGCAGGGCGCCAAGATCTATAAGCATAAATGCTTCCGGCACATATATACCGGCCGCCTCCGATGACTCCAGCAAGCCTCGGATCCTTTCCATCTGAAGCAGAAGAGACTTTATCTCGTAGAGCTCCACCACGGACAATATACCGCCCTTGCTGCGCTTAATAGTAAAAGAATTGTCCTTCATTATTCTGAGGATTTCTTTCACCGATTCTATGACATCCTGCTGCTCCTTGATTAGAGCCACGGTCTTCTCAAGGCGGTCGAGTTCCTCCCGAAGTTCTTCCTCATGCCCCGGCTCGAAAGCAGTTACCGCCTTCAGCCTTTTATGCCCGTAGGGAGTGAGGATGAAAAGGCCGCCCGCCACAAAATCGTAGCCTGTCTCGTTTTTAGTTTTTGGATTACAGAGCCGCATTTTGTCTCCTTTCAGGAAGCGGGATCGCCGTACCTCACATCGATGACGGGGATGCTGCCTATCGCATCCCGCATAGCATTCAGCAGTTCCTTATGGTCAAACGAATAGCCCGAAGGCGAGTAGGGGTTTACGGTCAGAGCAGCGATCTCGATGTTCTTCAACACTTCGACCTTTAATCCACGCTTTCGAAGCTGCTGCCATTGGGCAGCGGAAATGAATATCTTGGTAGGGTCTTTTAGGGCAAAGGTTATAGACTTTAATTTCTCGGGATGGATGTCTGCGATTATGCTGTAAGTCAGAGCTCCGGGGATATAAACCCATTCCGTTTCTTCATCGATGGCATCGTCTAAGATCCGTCCTGCCGACAGGCCGGTCAAAACATCCAGCACCTCCGTACCTTCCCTTTTAAATAGCTTGATCTTGTCTTCTTTAGTGCTTGTTTCAATCTTCGTGCGGATTTCTTCATCGGCTATCACAGGCAGCTGATATAAACTTACCACGTGAATGGTCTCTAAAACCGCCTTTTTCAAACTCCTGGAAAGTACAGCACCGGTGGCAAGAATGATAGCATCCGAAGTGGCCGGCGCTGCGATCGATTTCCTGTCCACGGCGCCGTCTATAAGTATCAGTTCCGCTCCCAGACCCACCATATCATCGCACATGCTCTTGTGGTCAACGGTATTGACGGGGCCTGCCACCTGGACATATCCGCTTTCGGCTACCCTGCAGAGCATAAGCTGCCCCAGGGCTGTTTGATAACGGGTCATCCGCAGTATTTCAAGCCCTGCCTCGGCCAGCTCGTAAAGCTGCACCGGCACCGATACTATGGTGCCGGCATATAAATACACTCTGGGTTTATCTGTTCCTGTAACCAGATCCGTGCTCTCGCCGTCTCTTCCGGTGGAAGTGACACCTATCACCATGCCCTCATCCGCCGCCTCTTCGATGAGGTAGTTAAGGGCGGTAGTCTTTCCGGCGTTTTTTGCCATGCCTATGATCGCTATTCTTTTATATTTCTCCGAGAGCCGGCTTAAGATACCCATCTATTTGTTCCGTAAATGCCGCAGCAGATTTTGGGGTTCAAGGGCCATTCTTTCCCCCTGCTGCAAGCCTGCAACTCCCTCGTAGTGATACTCTTTTTTGCCCGTGCAATAATCGCAGGTGCAAGGAAGCTCAGGAAGATCCGAGGGTTCCGTGTAGGTGGTGATGACTCCCTCATAGTTTCTCAGTATAACCTTATCCGGAGACTGTGAAATCATATATTGAGGCATTACCGGGATCTTTCCGCCGCCGCCGGGTGCGTCCACAACGAAAGTAGGCACCGCATATCCGGAAGTGTGACCTCTGAGCCCCTCGACGATTTCGATGCATTTTGCCACAGGTGTCCTGAAGTGTTCGATTCCGAGAGAAAGGTCGCACTGATAAATGTAGTACGGTCTTACTCTGTTTTTCACCAGATTGTGCACCAGATCCCTCATGATGTGGGGGCAATCGTTTACTCCCCGGAGCAGCACGGACTGATTGCCCAGAGGAATACCGGCATCCGCCAGCTTCCGGCAGGCTTCCATGGCATCGGGCGTCATTTCCTTTGAATGGTTGTAATGAGTGTTCAGCCATATGGGATGATATTTCTTAAGCATGTTGACCAATGCATCGGTTATCCTCATAGGCATTACCACAGGGGTCCTTGTTCCCAGTCTGACGATCTCCACATGGGGTATCTTTCTAAGCTCACTGATAATATATTCAAGCACATCATCATCTACCAGCAGGCAGTCGCCCCCTGACAGCAGAACATCTCTGACTACCGGAGTCCTTCTGATGTAATCGATACATTTGTTGATATCCTCCATGCTTCTTGCCGCATCATGCTCGCCGGCCAGTCTTCTCCTTGTGCAGTGCCTGCAATACATTGAGCACTGATCTGTAATAAGGAAGAGCACTCTGTCCGGATATCTGTGGGTCAGCCCCGGCGCCGGAGAGTCTTCATCCTCATGCAGGGGATCAAGCATATCCGCATCGCTCCTATGGGTTTCTGCCAATACCGGCACCGCCTGCATTCTGACTGGGCATCTGGGATCGTCGGGATCCATGAGAGAGGCATAATAAGGAGTGATTCCCAGACGGAAGTTTTTTACTACCTGATTGATATCATTTTCTTCTTTCGGGGTAAGGTTTATGATTTTCTTCAGCTGTTCGACGGTAGTTATTCTGTTCTCTACCTGCCATTTCCAGTCATACCATTGGTCTTCAGATACATTCTTATAGACCTCAATGTCCTTCCAATTCCTAACCATAATATTTTCCTCCTATCTATTGAAACAACAACACGAAGATATTATGTCCCTATACTAAGCATACATCTCCGTAAACAGCTCTCTTAAAGGTGCACATTCTCTAAGCACCTGCAGGGCTATTGCGGCATGCCCCTTTGTGTAGCCGTTTCCAACGATCATATTGATATCCTTCCCGACGCCTTCCGCTCCTAAAGCTGCCTTTGTAAAGCTGGTCGCCATGCTGAAAAAGTATACGACGCCGCCGTCTTTAGTGGCAAGTATGCTGGCCATTTCGGTATTTGGGATATTAACGCAGTTGATGACCAGATCCGCTAATTTGCCGCCGGTAAGCTCCATGATCCTGTTGTATACGAAAATGGCATCCGTAGCATTGGCAGCAAAGTATTCATCGGCAAGACCGAGCTTTTTAGCCCTGTTGGTGCTCTTGTCGCTTCCGCCGATACATATAACCTTTCCGGTAATTCCGGCTCTCTTCTTTGCTTCATAGAGGCACAGAAGCCCTGATTTCCCGCCGCCGCCGATAACCACAACCGTATCTCCGGGCTTGACCAGTTTTGCGGTCTGGGCGGGAGCCCCGGCAACGTCCAGCACAGAGAGCGCCAGATTTTCCGGCATATCTTCAGGGAGAACGGCATAGATACCGCTTTCAAAGAGTATCGCCTGACCTTTTATGTCCACCTGGTCCACATCCGGCCTTACTTCAAGTATCTCGTCTATTACCAGCGGAGTCAGAGAAAGAGAAACCAAGGTAGCTATCTTGTCGCCAACCTTAAGATCGGTCTTTCCTGAAAGCGCCGGCCCGATTTCTTTGACCGTTCCTATAAGCATACCGCCGGAGCCGGTGATGGGGTTCTTGTGTTTTCCCTGCTTTTCCACTAAGCCTTTCATGATCTTTTTGATTTCTTCGACATCACCGCCAGCCTGTTTCTCGATCTGTGTAAAACTGGCAGAGTCGATATTTAGGGTCTGAACATCGATCAGTACTTCATTGTCGTAAATCTCCATGGTATTGTCGATCTTCTCTGCGGGTTGCGGCAGCACACCTTTGGGTTCGACCACTCTGTGTGTTCCGTAAGGGCATCCTTTTTTCATTTTTTTCCTCCTGTGATTCCATTAATTTATTTTGATTTCCTGTTCTTGCCGATTTTGCTTTTACAATTTTACCGGCTGCTCCGGGCAAGATATCATAGTCCCCCTGAATACTTTTTGCTTAAAAGTTCTTTCACATACCTTTAAATAAAGCAATTATTATGCCACCTCTTTTGACGAGTGCATCGTTTGACCAAAATCAATATCAATAAGAAAAAACCTGGGTTTTGGCAGGTTTTTCGACATACGCATGATGCATATCCGGTTCATCCCGGTTAGGGGGGCGAATCAATACGGGTTCATATTTGATACTTGTTCTTTTTTCTGATTAATTGTGTCTGGCTGATGCCTATGGCTTTGGCTGCTTTTCTGGAAGAGCCGTATTTTTCGTATGCGTTTTTGATAATATTTTTCTCAAAGTTCGATACCATGACCTCCAGTGAAAGTCCCTTACCCTCTTCAGCAGACTCTGCCTCGTTCTGTTGGCTCATACTTTCAAAAAAATCAAGGTGCAGTTCTTTCATCACATCGTAAGCCGTGATGCTCTCTCCCTTAACCGAAATGAGCAATCTCTGGACCATGTTTTCAAGTTCTCTTATATTCCCCGGCCAGTCGAAGCCTTTCAGGTATTCGACGGCATCCTCGGTAATGCCCCGGGTGATGCCGAATTTATCCGAGTATTTTTTAATAAAATACAGTACCAAAGCGGGGATCTCCGAACGTCTTTCCGACAGGGGCGGCACCCTTACCGGGAATACGTTGAGCCGGTAATAAAGATCCCTCCGAAACCGTTTGGCATCGATTGCATCTTCCAGGCTCCTGTTCGTAGCGGAAAGGATACGAACATTTGTCTTTACTGCCTTGGTGCCTCCCACTCTGTAAAATTCACCGTCCTGGATGACCCGGAGCAGTTTGGCCTGAACGTCAAGAGGAAGCTCACCCACCTCATCAAGAAAAATGGTCCCGTTGTCCGCCAGCTCGAAGTATCCCTTTTTGCCGGAAGGATTCGCTCCGGTAAAAGAACCCTTTTCATAGCCGAAAAGCTCAGATTCAATTAGATTCTTGGCAATGGAAGCGCAGTTGATTTTTACAAAGGGCTGCATTTTACGGCTGCTGTTTTTATGGATTATAGTTGCGATTTTTTCTTTACCCACGCCTGTATCGCCGGAAATAAGCACATTGCAATCGTATTTAGCTACGCTTAAAGTCTCGTCCAGAACAACGGCCATGGCCCTGCTCTCACAGATAAAGTCCTCTACCAGGCTTTTTCTGTATTGAGGCATTTCAAGGCCTGCGCCGAGACGTCCCAACGGGTAGTCCGCATCATCCTCGACCTTTTGCTGTATCACGGTCACCCCTTGCAGTGAAGCGGAAAGCTCTTTAACAATACCGATATCAAACTCGTCATAAGTCTCCAGGTACCCTTCGGCGCAACGGATATTCAGCTGACGGGATATGGATTCGGTAATATATACGGCAATATTGTAATTGTTGATAAGATTGGCAAAGAACACCGTTCCCCCGTAGCGGGTTGCAAGGATGTTCACCGTTTCCGCTCCCGGGATGTTTGCACAGTTTATGCTCATGTCGTAAAGCCCTTCCGCATTGAGCCTTTGCAGACATTCCATAGGTTTAAGGATGTTCACATAATGAATCTCGGTGAAAGTGGAATTGACCAGTTCATCGATCTGTTTTCCCTTGAACATGATATCGGATTTTTTGTCAAACAGGCAGATTATCTGAGCATCCGGCCCTGTTGCCTTTCTCACAGCAATGCCAAAGAGAAGATTGCTCAGAAGGTTGTTGCCCACCACAAGAAAATGAGTCTTGCCCTTTGCTTCCTGATTCACCGCATATAGAGTTCCTGATTCATCGTAGGCATAAAGCAGAAGATTGACAGGGACGCCCTCGGGTGGTTTGACCACCGGAAATTCGTTAAACAGTATGGCGTAGCCTTCCGCGTCTACCTGGGAATAAGCCATATCTATCTTTGTTATTCTGCTTATGTAAAGAGGTATAGCTGCGGCAGAGGCATTGCAGATGACTTCGTCTCCTACCTGCAGGCCCTTTTTATTCACGTATTCACTTCCGATCTCCTCCACCACGCCATAGACGACCCCTCCGGTATCTGTAACGGGGTTGTGCATTTTGCCCCGCCTTATGACAATGTCCATGATCCTGTCTTTGATTTTTTGGGGGTTGTTGTCGGCTTCAATGCAGATCTGTTTGAAACTGGTGTTTTCTATATGGAGTTTTTTCAGTGAAACACGCAGCTCATTAGGATGTACCTCCCTGTTGTTATCCACTTTCCAGGCCGAGGTGGACAGCACGTGTTTTGGTTCTAAAACTCTGTTGAGACCGAAACGGTTGAACATATTTCACCTCCATGAAAACCATGTGATGCGGAATCGGTTCGATTTTGTGTCAACACAAGCATAACCCATTGGTATGGAAATTGCAAATCTAAATATGATATAATTGACGGAGATAAATTCTTCGATCTTTCGATTAAAAACCGCTGCAATTGATGACCTTTAAGTCGGCAGCATTACAAGGAGGAAATAATATGGAAAAAATCACTTCTGCATTGAGACTGAGAATGTCCTATAAGGATGCGCATTACGGCGGCAATCTGGTGGATGGCGCACACATGGTCCATCTGTTTGGCGACATTGCTACCGAGCTTCTTATAAAGTCAGACGGAGACGAAGGCCTTTTTCTGAAATACAACGAAGTTGAATTTCTTGCTCCCGTCTATGCCGGAGACTACATCGAAGCATATGGCGAGATTTACGAGGTAGGCAACACTTCCAGAAAGATGCGTTTTAACGCATATAAAGTCATAACATCAAGGACTGATGTCAGCCCTTCTGCCGCCGACTTCCTGGACGAACCTGTCTTAGTCTGCAGGGCTGAAGGTATTTGCGTGACGCCTAAAGCATCCAAAAGAAAGTAAAGGATGGCACTTGAATTCGGAGCCGCAGCAATAGCGACTGCGGCTCCGTCATCAACTATGTTTAAGGTATTCGATCTCCTGGTCGGTAAGCTTCCTGTAATGACCCTCTTTCAAATGCCCCAGATGCAGCCGGCCGACAGCTATTCTTTCAAGCTCTATAACCTTGTTGCCTACAGCGGAAAACATCTTCCGGATCTGCCGGTTCTTACCCTCATGTATCTTTATCTCAACAATGGCGGACCGTTCCATCTGTTTTATGACCGTTACCTCGGCAGGAGATGTTACAAATCCTCCGATATCAATGCCTTTACGCAGCCTCGCTATCCTCTGGTCCGACAGCGTTCCCGCAACCTTAGCCCGATAGGTCTTTTCCACCTGATGCTTGGGATGGGTCATATGATAAGCAAACTCGCCGTCGTTTGTTAAAAGCAGCAAGCCGGAAGTGTTGTAATCAAGTCTGCCTACCGGGAACAATCTTGCATCAAAGTCACTCACTAAATCCATTACCGTAGGTCTTTCCCTGTCGTCATCGGCACTGGTGATGTAGCCTTTCGGTTTGTTCAACATTATATAAATCATTTTCTTAACGGGTTCTATAATGCTGCCGTTTACTTCGACTAAATCACCTGCGGCCACATCGTAGCCTGGCTCGGCTAAAACCTGACCATTAATTTTAACTTTACCTGCTTTTATCAGTTCATCCGCCTTTCTGCGTGAAGCTATCCCAGCAGATGCGATGTATTTGTTCAGTCTCATTTTTTCTCCAAAAACCGCTGCTTCAATCCTCTTCATAGCCTATTGATAGACCCTTGATGATTATACACTCGTATTGTCTATTAACAATTAACACTTTGTCCTGCGCTTGGCTTGTATAACATAGGATATCACAGTATTTTTTCTTTGTATATATTCGTCAGACCGTATTTTTTGATCCGGTTTCTTACTGTTTCTTTATCTGTCGTATATAGTCCTTTTTCTTTCATGCGTTCAAAATACACGGATCCTGCAAGAGTATATCTGGTCATCAGCCCGTCCTTTGTCTGCACCATCCGGTTGGCATACGAAATCAAATCTCCGATGGCGATTTGGTTTGGCAGGATCAAAGGCCGCAGCCCTTTTAAATACCTTGCGCAATTATAGCCTGCCAATGTACCGGTGGAAATAGCCTCTGTGTGCCCGATAAATAATCCCGATTTTTCACCGCCGCAAAACAGATTGCTGATCCCTGCAACCTTCATATCATCATCCCGCTCGGCAACCGAAAGATACCGGATCGAGTTTCCCTTACCTCCGGCATAGGGGTCAGCATAGCGGGCATATTCAAAGCCTGGAATTTGTCTGAGTTTATCCAAAGGCACAAAAGGAGTCATAATCTTAGCATATCCTGTGTCGAGCAGTATGATATTTTCTGCGAATTCCTTCAATGCATATTGCTGACATACCTTTAAATCCAGCTTCTCCTTGACAACATCATCTTTCGGAACAGGGATGATTACCACTCCTTTATCATTGAGCTCCTGCTGGATTTCCTCGGAAAGCGAACCTTTTTCCAGCTTGCCGGAGCCGCTGAAAGCACCGAACGCTCCATCCTTTCTCTGTCCCATTATATCAATCCTGCCTGCTTTCTGAGTAATGCTGACTCGAGGGCCGAAAGCGGGACATCTCAATATACACATGCAGCAGCCGTTGCCGTAGGTAAGGCAGTTGCCCATGGGTCCTGTGGATCCTGTGGTTTCAATGAAGGCGTCTCCTTCGATCACTGTATCATCTGCCAGGATAATGCTTTTAATTAATTGCCGATTTTCTGTCTCAACATTTACGGCTCGTGCGAC